>NZ_JALCZC010000034.1:0-46103 GCF_022690805.1 Anaeromyxobacter sp. SG66 | reverse complement strand
CTCGAGGCGCTGCTCGCCGTGATGTCGACGCTCGACGACACGTGCCTGCTGCACCGCGGCGGGCCGCGCGCGCTCCAAGTCGCCCAGCGCGGCGCCGCGGCGGCGCTCCGGGCGGGCGGACCCGGCACCGCGGCCGGCCGGGCGGCGCTGCTCGCGCTCGACGCCGAGCTCCTCGCCCTGAACGTCTCGCCCGGCGGGAGCGCCGATCTGCTCGCCGCGGTCCTGTTCCTCGATGGCGTCGGCGCCGAGCTCGCGCCGCCGCGGAGGTGATGCATGGAGACCCTCGAGTTCCGCTACCCCGCCCGCGATCCCGTCGGGCGCCGCGCGCACGTCGGCGTCGTCGGCTCGGGCGACCTGGAGGTGCTCCTCGAGCCCTCGGGGGACGGCGAGGCGCGCGTCCGGATCCGCACGACCGTCGACGGCTACGGCCAGGTCTGGCGGAACGTCCTCGACCGGCTCTTCTCGCGCTACCACGGCGCGGCCGCCATCGAGGTGAACGACTTCGGCGCCACCCCGGGGATGGTGCTCCTCCGCCTCGAGCAGGCCATCGAGGAGAGCGCGCCATGAGCGCCCCCGTGACGGAGCCTCGACCCCTCGCCCGCGAGAGCTTCATCGAGCTCACCGCGCGCGAGCGCGTGCGGGCCGTGCTCGACGCGGGGCGTTTTCGCGAGCTGCTCTCGCCCTTCGACCGGCTCCACTCACCGTGGCTGGAGCGGCAGGGGGTCGTGCCCCAGGAGGACGACGGCGTGGTGCTCGCGCGCGGCCGGATCGACGGCGAGCCGGCCGTCGTGGCGGCGGTGGAGAGCGGGTTCCAGGGCGGCAGCATCGGCGAGGTCGCGGGCACGAAGATCGCCTGCGCCCTGGAGCTCGTGGCGCGGGACCACGCCCGCGGCGTCCCGACGCGCCCCGTCCTCCTGCTCGAGACGGGCGGCGTGCGGCTGCAGGAGGCGAACCTGGGGCTCGCGGTCATCGCGGAGATCCACGCGGCCATCGTCGCCCTCCGTCCTCGCGTGCCGGTGGTCGGGGTCGTGGCGGGGATGGTCGGGTGCTTCGGCGGGATGTCGCTCGCGGCGGCGCTCTGCAGCCACCTCGTCATGACTCGCCAGGCGCGCCTCGGCATGAACGGCCCCGAGGTGATCGAGCAGGAGGCCGGGCTCGACGAGCTCGACGCCTCGGACCGCCGGCTCGTCTGGAGCCTCGTGGGCGGCGAGCAGCGCCACGCGACGGGCCTCGCCGACGCGCTCGTCGAGGACGACGTCGCCGCAGTCGCCGCCGCGGTCCGCGCCGCGTTCCGGAGCGGGCGCCCGGCCCGGCACCGCACCGAGCAGGTGGAGCTCTTCCTCGATCGCCTCGCGGCGATCGACCCGGCCGGACCGCCGGAGCCGGCGGCGCTCCGGCAGGCGTGGGGAAACGAGGAGGGCGCATGAGCGGATCGAGCTGCAGCGCGAGCCGCGGCGCGACGTGGCTCGCGGCGCTCACCGGCGCGGACGGCGCGGTGCAGGGCGGCCCCGCGTCGGTGCGGGTGGTGGACGCGCCGCTCGGCGAGGAGCGCGCGCGGTTCCTCGCCGTGGTGCCGGACCCGGGCAGCCGCTTCCCGCGCGCGCGGAGCGGCGAGGTGGGCCTCGCGGAGGCGTGGGCGCTCGCCCGCCACGTCCGCGAGGCGATCGCCGCCGACGCCGACGGCGGGCGCCGCCCGCTCGTCGCGATCGTGGACGTGACGAGCCAGGCGTACGGACGGTGCGAGGAGCTGCTCGGGATCCACCTCGCCTGCGCGGCCGCCGTCGACGCCTACGCGACGGCGAGGCTCTCGGGCCACCCCGTCGTCGCGCTGCTCGTCGGGTCCGCCATGTCGGGGGCGTTCCTGGCGCACGGGTACCAGGCGAACCGGATCGTGGCCCTGGACGATCCGGGCGTCCTCGTGCACGCCATGGGCAAGAGCTCGGCGGCGAGGGTGACGCGCCGCTCCGTCGCGGAGGTGGAGGCGCTCGGGGAGAAGATCCTGCCGATGGCCTACGACGTCCGTGCGTTCGCGCGGCTCGGCCTCGTCGACGAGCTCGTCGGCGGCGTGAACGCCGACGCACCGACAGGCGACGACGCCGCGCGCGTCCGGCGATCCCTCGTCGCCGCCGTCGCGAGCGCCCGCTCCGGGGCGCGCCACCTCGGCTGCAGGCTCACCTCCGCGGCGGCGCGGGAGACGCGCGCCGCGTCGATCGAGGTGCGGCGCAGGCTCGTGGAGCAGTGGTCGGGTGCATGAGGGGCGCGAGGCCCGCGAGGTGGGAGGCATGAGTCACGCCGAGCCCGGCGGGCGAGCCGGCCCCGCGCGCCCCGAGGGGTCGGTGCTCCCGCACGATCTCCTCGTGCTCGCGCGCCCGGACGCCCTCGAGCCCGAGTCCCCGCTGCCGCCGTGGGCGCCGGCGCGCCTGCGCCTCGCGCCGCTCGTCGTCGTCCGGCGCGCGGCTCCACGCGGGACCGCGATCCCCGTGGGCGTGCGCGGCGCGGAGCGTCGCGAGCGCTTCGCGGCGTGGCTCGCGCCCCAGGCCGTCGCGGCCCGGGTGACGCCCGAGGAGCTCGCCCGCGCGGCGCGCTGGCGCGAGCGGCGTTCACGCCTGCCCGCGCTCGCGGCGCTCGACGCCGCCTTCGAGATCCTTGCGGCGACGGGGCTCGGGTGGGGACCCGTCGGCGCGGTCGGGTTCGAGCTCGCGAGCGGCGTCCCGTCCGTCTCGGCGACGAGCGACCTCGACGTGCTCGTGAGGGCCCCTGCGCGCGTCCCCGCGGCGAGCGCGCGCGCCCTGCTCGCCGCGCTCGCCGGCCTGGCGGCCCGCGTGGACGTGCAGCTCGAGACGCCCGCGGGCGGCGTGGCGCTCGCGGAGCTCGCGGCGGAGCCGCGGACGGTCGTCGCCCGGACCGCCGCCGGGCCGCGCCGCGTCGCCGATCCCTGGCAGCCCGGCGCGGGCGCGGAGCGCCTCCCGTGAGCATCGCCCTCCTCTGCCCGGGCCAGGGGGCGCAGTCGCCGGGGTTCCTGGATCGCCTCCCCCGCCACCCGGCGGTCACGGCGACGCTCGACGAGGCGAGCGCGGCGCTCGGGCAGGACGTCCGCTCGCTCGACGACGCGGCCGCGCTCGAGTCCACGGTCGCCGTCCAGCTCACCACGGTGGTCGCCGGCGTCGCGGCGGGCCGCGTGCTCGCGGCGGAGGACGGCGCGCCCGACGCGGTGGCGGGCCTGTCCGTCGGCACGTTCACCGCGGCGGTGCTCGCCGGCGCGCTGCCGCTCGCCGAGGCCGTGCGCGCCGTGCGCCTCCGCGCCGAGCTGATGGAGGGCGCGTTCCCGCGCGGCTTCGGGCTCGCCGCGGTCGTCGGTCTGCCCGAGCGGCGCGTCGCCGCGCTCGTCGCGGAGGTGACCGGGCGAGGTCCTTTGCACGTCGCCAACGTGAACGCGCCCGCGCAGATCGTCCTCGCCGGCGCCGACGCGGCGCTGGACGAGGTGCTGGACCGGGCCCGGGTGGCGGGCGCGCGCAGGACGGAGCGGATGGCGGTCGCGGTGCCGTCGCACTGCGCGCTGCTCGCGCCGGTCGCTGCGCGACTCGCCGCAGCGCTGCGCGACGTCGCGCTCTCCGACGCGCGCGTGCCGTACGTCACCTCCGGCCGCGCCCGCCCGACCCGCGACCGCGAGCGGATCCGGGACGACCTGGCCCGGAACGTGATGGAGCCCGTGCGCTGGCACGACGCGACGACGGTGCTCGTCGAGCTCGGGGTGCGGCTCTTCCTCGAGGTGCCGCCGGGGCGCACCCTCGCGACGCTCGCGGCCGAGGCGTTCCCCGAGGCGCGGGCGGTCGCCGTCGAGGACGCCGGCGCCGCCGCGGCGGCCGCGCTCGCCCGGCGCGAGCGCCGCCTGGAACCCCTCTAGCCTGGCACCTTGCGCGCCGCGCTGCGGGCCGCGGCCGCCATGCTCGCGACGACGTCCGCGAAGCGCGCGCCCTGGATCTCCACGTGGGCCCGGACGTGCTTCGCCGCGAGCTCCCCGTCGCCTCGCCCGATCGCCTCGACGACGAGCTGGTGCTCCGCGAACGACGACTCCATCCGCCCGGGCACGCGCAGCTGCAGGCGCCGGAACGGGCGCAGCCGCCGGTGCAGCTGCGTCGCCTGCTCGGCGAGGAACCCGTTGTGGCAGGCGGCGTACAGCGCGAGGTGGAACTGCTCGTTCAGCCGGTAGTACGCGTCGGGATCGTTCGCGCGCATCGCCTGCTCGCAGGCCGCGTGCGTCGCGCGGAGCACCGCCCGGTCCTCGTCGCTGCTGCGCCCCGCCGCGAGCCGCGCGCAGGCGGCCTCGAGCTCGGCCATGACGTCGAACATCTCGCGCAGCCGCTCGGGAGGGATCTCCGCGACGACGGAGCCCCGCCGCGGACGCATCTCCACGAACCCCGCCGACGCGAGCTGGATGAGCGCCTCGCGGATGGGGGTCCGCGACACGCCGAAGGTCTTCGCGAGGTCCATCTCGTCGAGGCGCGCGCCCGGCGGGTACTCGCCGACGACGATCCGCTCCTCGATCCGCTCCCGGAGCTGCTCCGAGAGCTTCGTTCCGATGACTTGTTCCAATGCGCCCCTCTCGCCGTCCACAGCATACAGAATACACGAATGGACGGGCGCACGTGAACTGCGGTGTCCGCAGCGCCACGCTCGGGGCGAGCTCCGCTCCCGGGGCGAAGCGCGCTCACTCTCCGTTCGCCGTCCCCGTCCGCGGCGACGGCGCGATCGCGGGCTTCTCCTCCGCCGCCTTCACCACCTGCCCCGGCGCCGGCGCGGCGACGCCGCTGCCGGGCTCGATCGTCGGAGCCGCCGGCTGCGCCGCCGTGGCCGCCGTGGCCGCGGGGACGCACTCCGGGACCTTCGCCGCGATCACCGTCTTCTTCGACGTCGCCTTGCGCTTCGTCGCGGTCGTCGCCGGCTGCGACGGAGCGGGCGCGCACGCGAGGGCGGCGGGCTCGGCGGGCGTGGCCGGGGCGGCGAGCCAGGGCGTCGCGTTCGCGAACGCCACGGGCGCGGTCGCCGGGCTCGCGCGCTCCGTACGCTCCTTGCTGTCCATCTGCGCACGCCCGTCGCTCGAGGCGGTGGCGGTCGCGGTCGCCGGCGGGGAGGCCTTCTTCGCCGCCTCGCCGAGCGCCGCGGCGAGCTGCTCGTGGCTCGCGTACATCCGGTCGTGCTCGAGCTCGGAGCGCTTGCGCAGCGCGTCCCGATCGCCGGCGACGTCCGCGAGGCGCTCCTTCGCGAAGGAGAGCCGCTCGTCCGCGGCCTCGAGCCTGCCCTTCAGCGCGTCGTTCTCGGCGAAACCGGCGCGCGCCGCGTCGCTCGCGCACGTGGCGAGCACGTTCGCCTCGCGGTCCTGCGGCATCGGCTCGCCGCGGCTCCACGCGGCGAGCGCCCGCATCTGCCAGCGGTAGTCCTCGCGGGCGACGCACTCCTGCACGAGGCGGGTGAGGCGGTCGTCCGACCAGGGGGACGCGGTCCGCGCGCAGGGGCCGACGTCCTCGCGGACCTGGCCGAAGATCTTCTCCGTCCGGCGCACCCAGCAGCCGTCCCGCTGCGTCACCTTCACCGAGGTGCAGCCGCTCACCGCGGCGACGAGCACGATCGCGCTCAGAGCCCTCATGTGCGCCCCCCATCGGCCGACCCGGACGGCAGCCGGCATTCATCTTAGGGAGCCGCCGGCACCCCGGGCAGCGCTCGGACTCCGCGTGAGACGCCACGGGCCCCACCGCGGACGCGCGGGCGCCGCGGCGGGGGAGTTGCCCGGAGACCCCCGCAGGCGGACGCGGCCGCGAGCGGGCAGTGCTCCGGCGAAAGAGTCCCTCCGGCCGACGGCTCGTCGCTCCGCCTGGTGAATCAGCGTCCGAGCTCGCAGCCGGGCCAGGCACGCGAGGTGTCGGGCCTCGCGCATCCAGGTCTCCTCCAGCCCGAGGCTGCATGACAGCGTGGCCAGGGAGGTACTCGGACGGGGCGACGGGCGGCGGAAAACCTGCTACCTTGAGGTGCTTCACATGCAGCGCCCCATCCTCGAAGCCGCGCTCGCCCCCGCTCCCGCCGTCCGGGAGATCCCCTTCAACTACACGTCCGCCGACGACCGGGCGGCGATCTCCCAGCTCCTCGGCCCGGAGCTGTGGGCGAAGCTCGAGGAGCTCCGCAGCCTCCGCGTCACCGGGCGCAGCGCCCGCCTGCTGATGCGGTTCTTCGGCGAGCTGCTCATCCATCGGCGGAACGCGTTCCTCTTCCAGGAGCTCGTGGACTCGGGGGCGCGCCGGCGCCGGTTCTTCCGCAACATCGAGAAGGACCTCGGCCTCGTCGGGCGGAACGCGAACGGCGAGCCGCGCGTGACGGAGGTGCTCGGCGCCTGCCGGAAGCTGCTCGTCGCCTTCCGCGCGGACGTCGAGGGCGCGGGCGAGCTGCGCGGCCGCATGCTGCGCGTGCTCGGCGCGGTGGTCGGCAAGGACAACGTCCTCTTCGACCCGTTCACGCTCGTCTCGCACGCGACCGACGCGACCGACTGGCGCCTCCACCTGCCCGTCGCCGTCGTGATGCCCGACGACGAGCGGCAGGTCGCGCCGCTCCTCGCCGCCATCGGCGGCCTCGGGCTCAAGGCGATCCCGCGCGGCGCCGGCACCGGCCTCACCGGCGGCGCCGTCCCCCTGCGGCCCGGCTGCGTGGTCGTGAACACCGAGAAGCTGAACCGGATCCGCGGGATCGCGGACCGGCCCTTCCGGCTCGGCGACGGGCGCGAGGCGACCGCCAAGGTGGTCGAGCTCGAGGCGGGGGTCGTCACCGAGCGCGCGATGGAGCACGCCGGCGAGCGCGGCCTCGTGTTCGCGACCGACCCGACGAGCGCGTGGGCCTGCACCATCGGCGGCAACATCGCGGAGAACGCGGGCGGCAAGGACTGCGTCCTGTGGGGCACCTGCATCGACAACCTGGTGTCGTGGCGGATCGCGATGCCCTCGGGCCGCCAGTGGACGGTGCGCCGCGTCGATCACCGCCTGCGCAAGATCCTGCCGGAGGACCCCGTCACGTTCGACGTCGTCGAGGACGATGGCCGGCTCGTGAAGCGGATCGCCCTCACCGGCGCCGACATCCGCAAGAAGGGGCTGTGGAAGGACATCACCAACAAGGCGCTCGGCGGCGTCCCGGGCCTGCAGAAGGAGGGCACCGACGGCGTCATCACCTCCGCCGAGTTCGTCCTCTACCCGGAGTACGAGGCGAAGCGCACGCTCTGCCTCGAGTTCTTCGGGCCCGACTTCGACGAGGCCTCGCGCGTCATCCTCCAGCTCGCCCGGGCCTTCCCCTTCCCCGACGGCGGCAAGGAGGCCCTCACCGCCCTGGAGCACTTCGACGACGAGTACGTCCGCGCCATCGACTACAAGGTGAAGGCGCCGCGGCCGGAGACGCCGAAGGCGGTGCTGCTCGTGGACGTGGTGGGCCACTCGGGCGAGGAGGCCGCGCGCGGCGTGGACCGGATCCGCCGCATCCTCGACGAGCACCCGAACACCGAGCTCTTCGAGGCGCGCGACGCGGCGGAGGCGAAGCGCTTCTGGGCGGACCGCAAGAAGCTCGGCGCGATCGCCCGCCGGACGAACGCCTTCAAGATGAACGAGGACGTCGTCCTCCCGCTCGAGGCGCTCGCCGAGTTCGCGCGCTTCATCGAGGCGACGAACGTCGAGGAGGAGCGGCACGCGCAGCGGCGGTTCGTCGAGCGCGCCGAGGAGATCCTGCGCGTCGCCCCGCCGCCGAAGGACGACCCCGAGTGGCTCGCGCGCAAGATCCCCGCGGCGCTGGCGCGCTGCGCCGCCGCGATGGCGGCCCTCGACGGCGCGGACGCGCGGGCGCTCCGCGCGCTCGAGGCGATCGAGGCCCTCAGGCGCGAGCTCGGCCAGCTCGTCCGCGGCTACGCCGGGCTCCTCGCCGCGCTCGACAAGGCGCACCGCGAGGTGCGCGACCGGCTCGTCGTGCTCGCCACCCACATGCACGCCGGCGACGGCAACGTGCACGTGAACGTGCCGGTGCTCTCGAACGACCGGCCGATGCTCCGCCGCGCCGAGGAGGTCATCGACGGCGTGATGGCCAAGGTGATCGCGCTCGGCGGCGTCGTCTCCGGCGAGCACGGCATCGGCGTCACGAAGCTCAAGTACCTCGAGCCCGAGCGCATCCGGGAGCTCGCCGCCCACCGCCGCGAGGTCGATCCGGGCGGGCTCATGAACCCCGGCAAGCTCGAGGACCTCGACGTCCTCGGCCAGGTGTTCACCCCCTCGTTCAACCTCCTCGAGCTCGAGGCGCGCATCCTCCAGCACGGCCAGCTCGAGGCGCTCGCGAAGGCCATCGCGCACTGCGTCCGCTGCGGCAAGTGCAAGGCGGACTGCTGCGTCTACCACCCCGCGCGCGGGATGTTCTTCCACCCGCGCAACAAGAACCTCGCCATCGGCGCGCTCATCGAGGCGCTCCTCTACGACGCGCAGCGCGAGCGCTCGACCCAGTTCGAGCTCCTCCGCTGGCTGGAGGAGGTGGCCGACCACTGCACCATCTGCCACAAGTGCGCGAAGCCCTGCCCGGTGGACATCGACTCCGGCGAGGTGTCGGTGCTCGAGCGCGAGATCCTCGCGAGCTGGGGCTACAAGCGCACCAGCGTGGCGACGCGCGCGACGCTCGCCTACCTCGACAGCCGGTCGCCCGCCGCGAACGCCGCCTTCCACGGCGGTCTCGTGCGGCTCGGCGGCGCGATCCAGCGCGCCGCCTGCGCCGTCGCGGCGCCGCTCCAGCCCGAGGACGCCCGCCGCGCCCCGTACGCGCTCCAGGTGCTGCGCTCGCCGGTGCCCCCCGTGCCCGCCGAGACGCTGCGCGACGTGCTCCCGCCCTGCGAGCAGGATCAGGTGCTCGTGCTCGAGCCGGAGGGCGGGGACGCCGAGCGGAGCGTCTTCTACTTCCCGGGCTGCGGCTCGGAGCGGCTCTACTCGCACGTGTCGATGGCCGCGCTGCACGTGCTCGTCTCGCTCGGCGTGCGGGTCGTCGTCCCGCCGCCGTTCCTGTGCTGCGGCTTCCCGGCCCACGCGAACGCGAAGGCGGAGCAGCACTCGCAGACCGTGCTCCGCGACACCATCCTCTTCAGCCAGATCCGCGAGATGTTCAGCTACCTCGCGTTCGACGGCTGCGTGGTCACCTGCGGCACCTGCCGCGAGGGGCTCGAGGCGATGGAGGCCGGGAAGCTCTTCGGCGGGCGCATCGTGGACGTCGCGCGCTACGCCGCCGAGCGCGGCCTCTCGCTCGCGCCGGCCGCTCCCGGCGAGGCGCCGGTCCTCTACCACGCGCCCTGCCACGACTCGCTCGACGGCGAGGCGGGCGCGGTGCTCGCGCGCATCGGCGGGTTCGGCAAGGTGGAGGCGGTGCCGCACTGCTGCTCGGAGGCGGGGACGCTCGCCCTCTCGCGGCCCGACATCACCGACGCCATGCTCCACCGCAAGCGCGAGGCGATCGCCGAGGCGATCGAGGGTCGCCCTCGCGGCGCGGTGGTGCTGACGAACTGCCCCTCCTGCGTGCAGGGGCTCGGGCGCAACGCCGCGCTCGGCGTCGAGCCGAAGCACCTCGCGATCGCGCTCGCCGAGCGGCTCACCGGGCCGGACTGGCGCGAGCGGTTCCGCGCGCAGGCGGCGCGGGCGGCGGCGGTGCATTTCTGACACGGGGGGACTGCGTCCCCCGCCCCTGCTCGGCGGGGCCCGTGAACCTGCGCGCCCGCTTTCGCGGGTGCGCGCAGGTTCCCCGCCGGAGGGCTTCGCCCCTCCCGCGCTTCGCGCGGGGCCCTCCCGCGAATTGTCCTGTGCTGCGTCCCCGCGGCGCCCGGCTCGGCTCGGGTGCGCTCCAGCGCGCACCGCTGAGCACGCACGCTTTGCATTCTCGCGGCGTGACCCCGGACACAGAGTCCGTGGTCGCCGCGCCTGCGATTCGGGCAGACTGCCTCGCTTCCGGGCAGGGATCGCGCCCAAGCCCCAAGGAGCAGTCAAATGGTCATGAAGGACGAGAAGCTGGAGTCGATCTACCAGGACGTGCTGCGTCGCAACCCCGGCGAGGCCGAGTTCCACCAGGCAGCGCGGGAGGTCCTCGAGTCGGTCGGACCCGTGCTGGCGAAGTACCCCGAGTTCCGCGAGCGCAAGATCATCGAGCGGATCATCGAGCCCGAGCGGCAGATCATCTTCCGCGTGCCGTGGCAGGACGACAAGGGCGAGGTCCACGTCAACCGCGGGTTCCGCGTGCAGTACAACAGCGCGCTCGGCCCGTACAAGGGCGGGCTCCGCTTCCACCCGTCGGTCTACCTCGGGATCATCAAGTTCCTGGGGTTCGAGCAGATCTTCAAGAACGCGCTCACCGGGCTGCCCATCGGCGGCGGCAAGGGCGGCTCGGACTTCGACCCGAAGGGCAAGTCGGACGACGAGATCATGCGCTTCTGCCAGAGCTTCATGACCGAGCTCTGGCGGTACATCGGTGAGCACACCGACGTCCCCGCCGGCGACATCGGCGTGGGCGGCCGCGAGATCGGCTACCTGTACGGTCAGTTCAAGCGGCTCACCTCGCGGTACGAGGCGGGCGTCCTCACCGGCAAGGGGCTCGACTACGGCGGCTCGCTCGTGCGCACCGAGGCGACGGGCTACGGCGCCACCTTCTTCGTCGAGGAGATGCTCAAGGTCCGCAAGGACTCGTTCGACGGCAAGCGCTGCGTCGTCTCCGGCTCCGGCAACGTCGCGATCTACACCGTCGAGAAGATCCACCAGCTCGGCGGCAAGGTCGTCGCCTGCTCCGACTCGAACGGCTACATCCTCGACGAGAAGGGCATCGACGTCGAGCTCCTGAAGCAGCTCAAGGAGCAGGAGCGCCGGCGCATCAAGGACTACGTCGAGTACCGCAAGCACGCGCGCTACGTCGACGGCGGCAACATCTGGGAGGTCCCCTGCCAGGTGGCCATGCCGTCCGCGACGCAGAACGAGATCAACGGCAAGGACGCCGCCCTGCTCGTGAAGAACGGCTGCATCGCCGTCGGCGAGGGCGCGAACATGCCGACCACGCCGGAGGGCATCCAGGTGTTCCTCCAGGCGGGCATCGCCTACGGCCCGGGCAAGGCCGCGAACGCCGGCGGCGTCGCCACCTCCGCGCTCGAGATGCAGCAGAACGCGTCCCGCGACTCGTGGACCTTCGAGTACACGGAGAAGCGGCTCGCCAACATCATGAAGAACATCCACCAGACCTGCTTCGAGACGGCCGAGGAGTTCGGCGCCAAGGGCAACTACGTCGTCGGCGCGAACATCGCGGGCTTCATCAAGGTCGCGAAGGCGATGGTGGCGCACGGGTTGATCTGATCTCACGGGGGCTGCGCCCCCGCCCCGTCGCCGGCTGACCGCCGTCGACGGGGTCCCCACCCCTGCTCGGCGGGGCCCGTGAACGGTCGCGCCCGCTTCGCGGGTTCGCGACCGTTCCCCGCCGGGAGGGACTGCGTCCCTCCCCGTCGCTTCGCGACGGGGCCCCTCCCTGCGGTCGTCGACGGCTGACCGCCGTCGACGGGGTCCCAGCGGTCATGCCGGGGGGACGCACGAGGCCGCGTCCCCCCGGTCCCCCGCTCGCTCCGGCGCAGCCTCATCCGGCTGCGCCTGCGCTCGCCAGTACCCCGGCCTTCCGCCCGCCGCGAAGGCTCCCGGCCGGGAAGCGCCCGTCGTAGACCGCCGGGAGCGGCGACGCTCACCCGGCGCGCAACGGCTCCTCGACGACGAGGACCCCCACGCCCACGATCGCGCCGCCGACGCGGACCGGGAACCAGCTCTCTCGCCAGCGGCGGCTCGTGCCCGGCGCGGCGGGGGTCTCCCCCAGCGTCACCGACTCGATCGACCGCCCGGTCTCGAGCACCGTCCTGAACCTGACCGCGAGCTGCTCTCCGGGGAGGCCCGGCAGCACCTGCAGCGGCGTCCGGCCCAGGTGCGCGGCCGCGGGGACGCCGTTCATCGCCTCGAGGCGCGCGTTCACGCGCGTGTAGCGCATCTCGCGGTCGAAGAGCGCGAGCGCCACCGGGGCCGCGCCGAACAGCGCGTCGAGCACCCCCGCGCTCCACTCGGTCTCGAGCCGGCTCCTCGCCACGGCCTCGTAGAGCCGGGCCCGCGCCAGCGCCTCCGCGCAGGGCGACGCGACGAGCCGCACGAAGGCGCGATCGTCGTCGTCGATCGCGCGCTCCTCCGGGAACGGCACGGTCAGCGCCCCGAGCGTCTCGCCCGACGCGAGCAGCGGCACCGCCGCCCAGGCGCCCTGCGCCTCTCGCGCCGGATCGGCGGCCTCCGCCGGGAAGCGCGCCTCGAGCTCCGCCCGCGACGAGAGCCACACCGCGCGTCCGGTGCGCACCACCTCGGCCGCCAGGGTGGGCGCGTCGATCGGGAAGACCGTGCGCGCCGCGCCGCCGCGCGGCACGTGCGTGAGCCGGTCGGCGCGGTCGAGGGCGTGCAGCTCCGCGCCCGCGGCGCCGATCGCCGCCATGGAGCCGGCGGCGATCTCCGCGACGTCGGTGGCCGTGGCCGCGCCGGAGAGCGCGGAGGCCGTGGACTGCACGCGCGCGAGCCGGCCTGCGAGCCGCCGCTGGGCGTCGAAGACGCGCGCCCGCTCGAGGGCCTGGGCGCACTGCTGGATGAGGGCGAGGGCGTCGTTGCGGGCGTCCTCGCCGAGCGGGCGCGCCACGTCGAGCCCGAGGACGACGACGCCGGCGTCCCGGCCCTCGACCCGCAGCGGCACCGCCGCCCACGGCTCCCCGGCGGGATCGAGCGCAGCCCCGAGCGCCGGCGACGCGGCCGAGATCGCCTCGCGACCCGCGATCCAGCGCGGCGCGTCCTCCGGTGGCGGCGCCGCCACGCGCGCGAGCGCAGCGCCGGCGACGCCCTGCGCCAGCACGAGCTCGAGCTCACCCGTCGCGCCCCGGTGGAGCACCGCCCCGCCGCGCGCGCCCATCGCGATGAGCTCGCGGAGCGCGATGGCCGCGACCTCCTCGGGCGTCACCGCCGCCGACAGCTCCGACGTCGCGCGCTGGAGGCGGGTGATGCGCTCGGTGAGCTGCCGCTGGACGTCGTACAGGCGCGCCCGGTCGAGCGCCTGCGCGCACTGCTGCGTCACCGCCTCGATGAGCGCGCGCTCGTCCGCGTCGAAGGCGCGGGGCCGCGAGAACCGGAGCCCGATCGCGCCCCGCCGGCGGTCCAGCACGAGCGGGACCGACGCCCAGGCACGATCCCCCTCCTCCGCCGCGAGGTCCGCCGCCGCCGGATACCGGGCCGCGATCTCCGCGGGGTCGCGCAGCCACACCGGCGCGCCGGTGCGGAAGGCGTCGACCTGCGGCACGGTCGCGTCCGGACCGACCCTCCGGTACCGGTCGCGGAAGCGCTCCGAGAGCCCGACCGAGGCGACGAGCTCGAGCACCTCCGGCTCCCGCTCCAGGAAGAGCGAGACCGCGCGGGCCCCGACGAGCGCGAGCCCGCGCTCGAGCACGATCGCGGCGACGTCCTCCCGGGTGATGGCGCCCGCGAGCGCCACGCCGAGCGCGTGCAGCTCCTCGTAGCGAGCGAGGCGCTGCGCCAGGGAATCGGACGAGTTGCTGGGGGAGCGCGGCACCACCTGCCGCAGGATTATCAGGTCCGTGAGAGGGCCAGCGGTCCTGATCGGGCTCTGCCCCCCGGCGCGCCCGCGCGGCGCGCGCCGCTCCCCGTCCCTGGCGTTACAGACCGCTCACCATGGCCTTCTACCAGGACCCACCTCGCCTCTCGAACGCGTACCTCGCGGACCCGCTGCTGCGCGAGCTCGTCGCCCGCGCGCTCCCCGGGGCGCTCCAGGACATCGAGCCCGAGCTCACGCACCTCGGCGAGCTCTCCGCGGGCCGGCTGTTCGCTCAGCAGGCCGCGGAGCGGCACCTCGAGCCGCGCGTCGAGCACTGGGACGCGTGGGGCCGGCGGGTGGACCGCATCGAGGTCACCCCGCTCTGGCGCGAGGCCGCCGCGCTCGCGGCGCGGCACGGCCTCGTCGCCGCGGCGTACGAGCGGCGCCACGGGCCGGCGTCGCGCGTGTACCAGCTCGCGCTCGTCCACGTGCTCGAGCCGTCGCTCGACGTGTACGCCTGCCCGCTCGCCATGACCGACGGCGCGGCGCGGGCGCTCCTCGACGGGGGCAACGCCGCGCTCGTCGAGCGCGCGCTGCCGCGCCTCACCTCGCGCGATCCCGACCGCATGTGGACGAGCGGCCAGTGGATGACGGAGCGCACCGGCGGCTCCGACGTGTCCCTCACCGAGACCGTCGCGCGCCGCGACGGCGACGGCTGGCGCCTCTTCGGCACGAAGTGGTTCTCGTCGGCGACGACCGCGGAGATGGCGCTCGCGCTCGCCCGGCCGGAGGGCGCGCCCGCGGGATCGCGGGGGCTCGCGCTCTTCTACCTGGAGACGCGCGAGGCGGACGGGACGACGAACGCTGTTTTCGTGAACCGGCTGAAGGACAAGCTCGGCACGCGGAAGCTCCCCACCGCGGAGCTCACGCTCGACGGCGCCCGCGCGGTGCCCGTGGCAGGGCTGTCGGGCGGCGTCCGCGCCATCGCGCCGATGCTCACGGTGACCCGCACCTGGAACGCGATCGCCGCGGTCGCCGGCATGCAGCGCGCGCTCGCGCTCGCGCGCGACTTCGCCCGCCGCCGGACCGCCTTCGGCGCTCCGCTCGCGCAGAAGCCGCTCCACGCCGACACGCTCGCCGGCCTCGAGGCGGAGCGCGAGGGGGCGGCCCTCCTCGCGTTCCGCGCGGCGGCGCTCCTCGGCGCGACGGAGGCGGGCGCGGCGAGCCCCCCGGAGCAGCTCGCGCTGCGCGCCCTGACGCCGCTCGCGAAGCTCACGACCGGGAAGCAGGCGGTCGCGATCGCCTCGGAGGCGCTCGAGTGCTTCGGCGGTGCGGGCTACGTGGAGGACACGGGGCTGCCGCGGCTCCTCCGCGACGCCCAGGTGCTCCCGGTGTGGGAGGGGACCACGAACGTGCTCGCGCTCGACGTCCTGCGCGCGCTCGCCGGCGAGGGCGTCCCGGAGGCCCTGACGGCGGAGATCGTCGGGCACCTCGAGGCGGCCCGGGATCCCGCGCTCCGACCCGCGGTGGAGGCAGGCCGCGCCGCCCTCGAGCACGCCCGCACCTGGCTCGGCGCCGCGGCAGGCCCCGCCCTCGAGGCGGGCGCCCGCCGGTTCTCGCTCACCCTCGGCCGCACCCTCGAGCTCGCGCTCCTCGTGTCCCATGCCCAGTGGTGCCTCGATCACGGGCGCGGCCCGCGCGCCGCCGCCGCGGCGCGTCGCCTCGCGCGGCACGGGGTGGACCTCGTCGTGGAGGAGCCGGGGGCGGAGGAGCTCGCGCTGCTCACCGGGCCGGCCGCGGACGGGGGCGCAGGCTGAGCGCGCGAAGACGCTCCCCTCTCGACCCCTCCTCGCCCCTGCTACGCTGGCATTTCCATGCCCGCGACCCGCTCCCCTCCTCGGGCCCCCCGCCCCGCGCCGCGACCCTCCGCGACGCGCTGCGCCGCGCGCTCCGCGCGGGCCCCGCCACGGCGAAGGAGCTGTCGATGGACGTGGGGCTGCGCGAGCGTGACGTCGCCGAGCACCTCGCCCACCTGGCGCGGTCGCTCGAGCACCGCGGGGAGAAGCTCGTCGTCGAGCCCGCGAGCTGCGTCGCCTGCGGCTTCGTGTTCGAGGACCGCTCGCGCCTCACGCGCCCGGGGGCCTGCCCGAGGTGCCGCAGCACCCGGATCGACCCGCCGGTGTTCCGGATCGAGGGGGCGGGAGAGGACGGATGAGCGGCCGGAGCGGCTACTCCATCGCCTCGCCGCTCGAGACGGGGTGCGCCGGATCCTCCTGCACCACCACCGCCTTCACGTTCACGAACTCGCGGATGCCCTCGCGCGCGAGCTCGCGGCCGTAGCCGGAGCGCTTCACGCCGCCGAAGGGGAGGCGCGGGTCGGAGGCGACCATCGCGTTCACGAAGGTCGCGCCCGCCGCGAGGTCGTCGATGAACCGGCGGCGCTCCTCGGCGTCGTTCGTCCACACGCTCGAGCCGAGGCCGAACGGGACGTCGTTCGCGACGGCGATCGCCTCGTCCACGCTCCGCACGCGGTACAGCGCCGCGACCGGCCCGAAGATCTCCTCGCGGTAGGCGGGCGACGACGGGGGGATGCCCGTGAGGACGGTGGGCGGATAGTAGGCGCCCCGGCGCGCGAGCGGCGCCCCGCCGACGAGCACGCGCGCGCCTGCCTTCACCGCCGCGGCCACCTGCGCGACGAGCTTGTCGCGCTCCGCCTGGCTCGAGAGCGGCCCGACGTCCGTTCCCGGCTCCATCGGGTCGCCCACCTTCAGCTCCGCCATGCGGGCGACGAACGCCTGCGCGAAGCGATCGAAGACGGCGTCGTGGACGATGAAGCGCTTCGCGGCGATGCAGGACTGACCGTTGTTGATGGTCCGCGCGGTCACGGCGGTCGCGACCGCGTGCTCGAGGTTCGCGCTCGGCATGACCACGAAGGGATCGCTCCCGCCGAGCTCGAGCACGGTCTTCTTGATGACTCGCCCCGCGGTCGAGGCGACCGCCGCCCCCGCCGCCTCGCTGCCGGTCAGGGTCGCGGCCGCGACGCGGTCGTCCTCGACGATGCGCGCGACGCGGGAGGAGCCGACGAGGAGCGCCTGGAACGCGCCCTCCGGGAAGCCTGCCTCGCGAAAGACCTCCTCGATCGCGAGCGAGCACTGCGGCACGTTCGAGGCGTGCTTGAGGAGCCCGACGTTGCCGGCCATGAGCGCGGGCGCGGCGAAGCGAAAGACCTGCCAGAACGGGAAGTTCCACGGCATGACCGCCAGGACCGGGCCGATCGGGAGGAAGCGGACGAAGGACCGCGTCGCGGCGGCCTTCACCTCCTCGTCGGCGAGGAAGCGCTCCGCGTTCTCCGCGTAATAGCGGCAGACCCAGGCGCACTTCTCCGCCTCGCCGACGGCCGAGCGGAGCGTCTTGCCCATCTCGAGCGTCATCGTCCGCGCCCAGTGATCCTTGCGACGGTCGAGCACGTCGGCCGCGCGGGTCATGAGCGCCGCGCGCTCCGCGAGCGGCCGGAGGCGCCAGCTCCGGAACGTGTCGGCGGCCCGCGCGAGCTTCGCCTCGAGCTCGGCGTCGGTGAGCTCGTCGAAGCGGGCGAGCACCTCGCCCGTGGCGGGGTTCACGGACGACATCGTGGCCATGAGATCCCTTCCTTTCCGCGCGTCGAACTTCGGCGGTAATGTCGGTGCGTGTCCCATAGCACGGAGCGAGCGACGTCGCCGCGCCCCTGGCACGTGATCGCGGCGTCGGCCGCGACCGCGCTGTGGGCCGGGCTCGTCGCCTGGAGCCCGCCCGACTTCTTCAGGATCGCGGCGCCCTTCAGCGTCGCCTGGATAGCCCTCTCCGCGACCGCCGCGCCGCCCGGCCTCTCCGCGCGCCTGCGGCCGCGCGCCGCGGACGTCGCGCTCGGGCTCGGGACCGGCGCGCTGCTGTACGGGCTCACGCGGGCGTTTCTCTGGGTGACGTGCGGCGGCCTCTCCGAGGCGCTCTGCAGGCCCCTCGTCGAGATGTACGTCCGGTTCGAGCCGCGCGCGCTCTTCCCGGCGCTCGCGCTCCTCCTGCTCGTCGCGCCCGCCGAGGAGCTGTTCTGGCGAGGGGTCGTGCAGGCCCGGCTCTCTGCGCGGCTCGGCGCGGGCCGGGCGGTGGCGCTCGCGACCGCGCTCGCGGTGACGGTCGCGCTCGCGAGCGGCGAGCCGTTCCTCGCCCTCGCGACGCTCCCGACCTACGCGCTCTGGGGCGCGCTCGCCGCGTGGCGCGGCAGCCTCGTGCCGGCCATCGTGAGCCACGCGACGTGGAGCGTCCTGGTCGCCTCGCTCGCCCCGCCCGTGTGATCACGAGGGCGGCGCGCGGACCCGCGGCGCCGCGCCGGGCCGCCGCGGGCGGCGTCACGCGGCGCCGCGCGGAGGGCCCGCCACCGGCAGGGTGAACCAGAAGAGGCTCCCCGCGCCGAGCCGGCTCTCGACGCCGATCCTCCCGCCGTGCGCCTCCACGATCGCGCGCGAGATCGCGAGGCCGAGGCCCGTCCCGCGGTACGCCGCGTCTGCGCCCCGGCGGTACGGCTCGAAGATCTCCCCGAGCTGGTCGGGGGCGATGCCGGGCCCGGTGTCCGCGACGGCGAACCGGACCGCCGCCTCCTGCACGTCGGCGCGGACCCCGATCCTCCCGCCCGCGCGCGTCACCTTCACCGCGTTCGAGACGAGGTTCCCGATGACCTGCAGGACGCGATCGTGATCCGCGCGGACGAGCGGGAGGTCCGGAGCGGCGTCGACGTCGAGCTCGACCCCGTGCTCGCGGACGACGGCCTGCATGGACTCGACCGCCTCGCGCACGAGCTCGCCGGGGCGCTGGGGCGCCGGCGCGACGGAGAGGCGACCCGCCTGGATGGCGGCCACGTCCAGCAGATCCCCGATGAGCCGCTCCATCCGGCCGGCGGACCTGCGGACGACCTCCGCGATCGAGCGCACCGCCTCGGGCGAGGCCGTGGCGGCGATGACCTTCAGGCGGTGAGCGCTCATGCTGATCGCGGAGAGCGGCGTCCGGAGATCGTGCGATACCACCGCGAGGATCTGCTCGCGCGCGCGCGTCTCGCGCCGCGCCGCCTCGAGCAGCCGGGCGTTCTCGATGGCGAGCGCGGCGCGCCGGGCCAGCTCGAGCGCGATCGGGACGGAGCGCTGGTCGAGGCGCCGGCCGGAGGTCGACATCCCGAAGGCGAACGCGCCGATCACGCCCGCCGGCCCGCGCAGCGGCACCGCCAGGTAGGAGCGGATGCCGAGCCGCTCGAGCATCGCCCGCCCCTCCGCGGTGGCGCCCACGCGCTCGGGGAAGCTCGGGTCCGCGTCCTCCACGAGCTCCGTCGTGCCCTCCCGCAGGACGCGCCCGAGCCCCCGCGGCGCCTCGAGGTCGATCGGGTACCGCTCCAGCACCTCGCGGGCGAGCGCGCGGCGGTCGGGATCGGCCGTGTACACGGCGACGCGCTCGAGCCGCGGGCCCGGCTCGAGGAGCACGAGGGCGCACCAGTCGGAGAAGTCCGGCACCGCGAGCTCCGTCGCCCGCTCGAGCCGGGCCGTGAGCTCCGGCTCGGCGGCGAGCTCGTCGCTCACCCGGGACAGCAGCGCGAGCTCCTGCGCGCGAGAGGCGAAGAACCGCTCCCGCACCTCCGCCGCGGATCGCGCCGCCTCGGTGACGGCCTCGTGCAGCGCCCGCTCGAGCGCCGCGAGCGGCTCCACCGCCAGCGCGCCCGCGTCCGCCCAGGCGCGCACGATGCAGCCGCGCAGCGCGGACAGCTCCGCGATCACCGTCTCGACGTCCACGCCCTGCGCGGCGCGGCTGCGGCCGTGCTCGCGGGGATCGCCCTCGGGTTCGCCGCCCGCGAGCTCCGCGGCGACTCGATCCAGGATCGACGGGACGTCGTCCCGCAGCGCGGCGCGGTCGAGCCCGCGCGCGCCGGGGAGCGCGCGCGCCGCCGCCTCCCACGCGCGCAGGATGTCCTCCCTCCGGGCGCGGAGCACCTCGCCGGCGGTCACGGCGACGCTCGCAGGTGAGCCGTCGCGAGGCATCGGGTCAGCCCCGACGCGGATGCGGGGTGGGAGGGGCGGCGGCGGCCGGCGCGGCGAGCCGGCGTTGCCGGGGCGCGAGGCGGTCGACGAGGGCCTCCTCGGCGGAGACGACCCACCCGCGCGCGCCCCGAGGGCGCCGCCCCGCGTCCGTCGCGAGCGCCCGCCGCGCGGCGTCCTCGAACCGCGTGCGGGGCGGGAGCGACGCGAGCGCCCAGTAGCGATCGTCGCGCGGGAGGAGATCGTGCGAGAGCCCCTGCACGAGCTCGCGCACCACCTCCCAGGGCGCGTCCGAGACGAGCTTGAGCCACAGCGCGGAGACCCGCGGATGCGGGAGCGGCGCATCGATGGCCGGCAGCGCGCGGCCGCGCAGGGCCGCGACGCGCTCGAGGATCTCGCGCACCGAGAGCACCTCGGGGCCCGGGAGGTCGTACCAGGCGCTCTCGGGGAGCGGTACGTCGAGCGCGGCGACGAGCGCCCGGACCACGTCCTCCACCGCGATCGGGCAGGACCTCGACCGGGCCCAGGCCGGCAGCACCATCACCGGGAGCCGCATCGCCAGGTCCCGCACGATCCGCCAGGAGGCGCTGCCCGGGCCGACGATCATGGATGCGCGGAGCTCGAGCGCCGGCACACGGCCGGCGCGCAGGATCTCGCCCACCGCGAGCCGGCTCGCAAGGTGCCTCGATGGGCGGCCACGCGGCGCGACGCCGCCGAGGTAGACGATCCGGCCGACGCCCGCGTGCTCGGCCTCGCGCGCGAACGCGGCGGCGGACCGCCGCTCCGCCTCGACGTAGTCTTCACGCCCGCTCCCCATGCCGTGGACGAGGAAGTACGCCGCGCCGACGCCGCGCAGGACTGCCGGGAGGTCCGCCGGCCGCATCACGTCCGCGCGCACCCACTCGACTCCCGGGGTGCGATCGACCGGGCGGGAGCGGGTCGTCGCGCGGACGGCGATCCCGGACGCGAGGAGCGCGGGGACGAGCGCCCGCCCGACGAACCCGGTGGCGCCGGTGACGAGGACCGATCCCCCATCGATCTTCGCAGGCCCGCTCACACGGGAACTCTGCGATCCCGGACCGCGGCGCGCATGCCTCACCCGGGCCCGTGGCGAGCGAGGTAGTGCGTGACCGCCCATTTCCTCGCGCTGCGCTCGCTCGACATGTACCGGACCTTCCCGAAGATCGGCCGCTCGGGTCCCCAGGGCCGGTCGTAGCGGCCGAAGCACCACAGCACCCCCGACGCCGAGTTCGGATCGCGACCGTCGAGCGCAAGGCGATCGTTCAGCTCGAGCGCGACCGCGAGGGCAGCGCGCGGCGTGGGCGACCACTCGAGGATCTTCTTTCCCCACAGCATACGCAGCGCGTTGTGGATGATCCCCTCGGTCCGGAGCTGGCGCTGCGCCGCGTTCCACAGCGGATCGTGCGTCTCGGCGGCGGCGAGGACCTCGGGGCCGTAGAGTCGCGGGCGCGGATCGCTCGCGTGCGAGGCGAGGGTCGACCGCGCCCACTCCGGGAGCGAGGAGTACTCGCGGTGATCCGGGCGCGCGGCGCAGGTCGCGAACCCCAGCTCGCGCCAGGTGACGAGCTGATCGAGGAACGCCTCCGCCGCCTCGGACACGCCCCAGTACCCCGCGCGCCCGCCCGTCGCGGCCGGCGCGAGCAGCGCCGGCGTCCAGCCCTCGCGCCGCAGCACCGCTCCCAGCACCTCGAAGGAGGACAGGTGCCCGAAGTGAAGCCAGGGGGAGAGCCCGCTCGTGACGCCCTCCTCGTCGGGATCGTTGCGGCCCTCCGCGTAGCGGGGCAGCCCGTCGCGGAGCCAGCGCGCGAGGCGGTCGCCGGCGGCGCGGGCGCCACCGCGCGCGGCGGCCCGGGAGACGTGGTGATCGATGGGCAGCGCCCGGAGCGTGCGCTCCGGCCGCGCGAGCACCTCGAGGTCCGCCGCCGGCCAGCGCGCGGTGATGGCCCTGGGGAGGGCGGCGAGCGACGGAAGGCCGGTCCGCGCGAGCGGGTCTGCCACGGGGAGCCGGTCCAGCCACGTCGGGAGGAGCCGCTGCAGGTGACGCCGGTACGCCCGAGCGGTCGGGAAGTCCTTGCCGGCGAGCCGGAACGGAACGATGCAGCTTCCGTCCACCGCCTCGAGGCGCACGTCGAGCCCCTCCGCGGCCGCGGCGAGCATGCGAGGGAGGAAGGAGGTCGGGAAGTCGTCCGTGACGACGACGCACGCGCGCGCGGCGAGCGCCTCGAGGAGGCCCACCCCCTCCCCCGCCGCGCCCTCGACGTAGGCGTGGTGGAGCGCGCGCCCGGCGACCCTCTCGGCGTTGTCCGCCATGCCCTGCATCACGAACGCGTGCAGCCGATCGCTCGCGTACGGGTAACCGGCGCTGAGCGCCTCGAGGACGGCGACGGGCTTGCCGAGCTCGCGGGCGAGCTCCACCGCGCGCTCGAGCGCGGGGTTGAAGCGCACGCGTCGGGCGACCGTCATCCAGTAGAGCACGAGCGTCCGCTCGCGCCGGACGGGGGCGGCGTTGACGGCGCGGACGCGCTCCAGGGGGACGGCCACGGCGTTCAGACCCGGTTCCGGAGCATGAGCTCCTTCGGATCCGGATCGAGGTAGGTCTGGCCGGCGAGGTACGCGACCCCCTGCCGGCGCACGTGGTGACGGATGAGCGTCTGCGGGACGACGAGCGGGACGAGGCCGCGCGCGTAATCGTGGACGACGTCCTCGAGCTCCTTGCGGTCGTCCTTCTCGAGCGCGTCGCGGAAGTAGCCGAGCATGTGCTGGAGCACGTTCACGTGCCGGCCGCGCGTCGCCGGCACCCGCAGGGCGTCCATGAAGCCGCGCCCGTAGGCCTCCACGACCGCCGCTCCGGAGGCCTTCGCCTGGCCCGCGACGAGCGCGCCGAGCCGGCGGTAGGCGGCGGGGCTGTGGGCGAGCAGCGCGAGCTTGTGAGCGGTGTGGAAGGCGACGAGCTCCCGGCGCCGCATCCCGGCCGCGACCGCCGCCTTCCAGCGGGTGAAGGCGAAGATCCGCTCGACGAAGCTCTCGCGGAGCGCCGGGTCGTTGAGCCGCCCCTCCTCCTCCACCGGCAGGAGCGGCAGCCGCTCGAGGAGCACGCGCGCGAACGCGCCGACGCCGTCGCGTCGAGGCGCGCCGCCCGCCGCAGGGTAGACGCGCACGCGCTCCATGCCGCACGAGGGTGAGTCCTTCTTGGTGACGAACCCGGCGAGGTCGAGCCCCGCGAGCTCCGCGACGCGCGTCTCGGCGAAGCGCCGCATCGCCGCCGTATGGTCCTCGCCGCTCCGCTCCGCGACGAGGCGCGGCGAGGAGGCGGCCCCCACGAGCCGGATCGGCTCGCGCGGCACAGCCATGCCGACCTCCAGCTCGGGGCAGACGGGCACCCACTCGACGAAGTCGCCGAGGACGTCCACGAGGAACGCGTCGCGCTTGTGCTGGCCGTCGTAGCGGACCTTCCGGCCGAGGAGGCAGGAGGAGACGCCGAGGCGGGGCCGGGCCGTCTTCACGGGCGGATCGTACGCGCTGCGGGCGCGGAGCGCACCTCCACCGGGCCGCGCAGCGGCTCGTCAGGACGGACGGCGCGCCAGCAGCACCCCGGCCGCGAAGCCGGTGGCGATCGCCAGGACTCCTCGCAGGCGCGGACGATCCTGCGGCGGACCCCCGCGTGCGTAGGCCGGTGCCGTGACCCCACCCCGGGCGAGCGCGCCCTCGGCGGTCGGCGCGACCCCGGCCGCCGCGGCCGCCCCGGGGGCGGCGCCGGTCGGGATGGGCTCCTTGCCCGGGAGGACGGCGGCCGGCGTCGTGCCCGTGTCGGACTTCCGCTTCGCGCCCTGCCGCTTGCCCTCCGGCGAGCGGTGCTCGATGAGGGCGTTCGCCTCCGCGCCGACGAGCATCACGAGCGCGGAGATCCACATCCAGAGCAGGAGCACGATGACGCCGGCGAGCGGGCCGTACGTCTTGTCGTAGCTGCCGAAGCTCGTCACGTACTTCGAGAAGCCCCAGGAGGCGAGCACCCACACGACCACGCCGAACACCGAGCCCGGGGTGATGAACCGGAACTTCTGCTCGACGTCGGGCAGCACGTAGTAGGCCAGCGCCCAGAGCAGCATCATGAGGAGGCCCGCCACCGGCAGGCGCAGCCAGGTGATGGCGGTGCCGATCGGCCCGCCGAGCCACTCCGCGAGCGGCGCCGCTGCGACCGCCACCAGCGCGGCGACGAGCGCGAGGGCGCCCGACACGAGCGTCATGAGGATCGCGAGGCCGCGCACCTTCCAGAACGGCCGCCCCTCCTTCACGTCATAGGCGGTGTTCAGCGCGCGCATGAGCGCGGTGACGCCGCCCGACGCGGCCCAGACGGCGGCGACGGCGCCGAAGCCGAGCAGGGTGACGTTCTGCTGCTGGCCGAGCTCGCGGATCCGATCGCTGATGATCTGCGTCACCGGACCGGGCGCCACGCGCCCGAGCTCCTGCACCATGCGCTCGGCGTCCGACGGCTGGATGACGAGGCTCGCGAGCGCGACGAGGAACAGCACGAAGGGAAACAGCGACAGCACCCCGTAGTACGTGACCGTCGCGGCGATGTCCGTGACCTGGTCCTTCGACAGCTCGGCCGCGAGACCCTTCCCGAACTCCTTCCAGCTCATTCCCTTTCCCGGCAGACGCACGGCGCACCCCCCCTCGACGCACCGGAAATCTGGTCATCCGCGCCCGCCGGGGTCGCGCTCGGCCCGGGCCGGCGCCCCGCACCCTGGACGCGGATCGCCCGGCCGCCGCGCTTGCCGGCGTGCGCCCGGACGCACCCCTCGGCGAGGCCCAGGCCGGCCCGGGAGGCGGCGCCGGCATCCCCGGGCGAGCCGTCAGCGCCGGCGAGAGCGTCCGCGCCGGCTCGCCGCGGACTCGACGAGGAACCAGACGAGGAACACGACCGCGACCGGCACGAACAGCCGCGGCTTCCGCGCGACGATCGCGATCACGGCGGCGACGAGCAAGGCGAGCGGCCAGCTGATGCGGAGCATGCCGCAGCATCATACCCGCGAGTCAGCGCGCGTCGGCGATGTCTGCGAGCAGCGCCCGCGCCGCCCGGAAGTCGGCGATCCTGAGCGGCGCCCGGCTGGGCCCGGGGCCCACGTGGACGGCCGCGCTCCCCGGCGGCAGCGCCGCGAAGAGATCCTCGTCGGTCCGGTCGTCCCCGAGCGCGACCACGAGCGCCTCCGGGCCGGCGCGCCCGATCGCGGCGGTGACCGCGCGGCCCTTGTGGATCCCCTGGGGCCGCACCTCGATGACCTTGTCTCCGGGGAGGATCTCGACCGGCACGTTCGCGAGGAGCGTCCGGAGGTCCAGCGTGAGCTCCTTCGCCTGGGCGGCGGCGTACTCGGGATCGGCGGTGCGGTAGTGCCACGCGACCCCGACGGTCTTCTCCTCGACCACGGAGCCGGGCGTCCGCTCCGCGAACTCCCGCAGGACGGCGAGCACGGGCTCGCGCCAGGCGACCGCCGGCACCTCGGCGCCCTGCCACTCGCCGCCGGGCGCGCGCGACCAGAACCCGTGCTCGGCGTGGAGACCCACCGGGAGCGCGCCGAGCCAGCGCTGGAGCGTGCCGCGCGTGCGGCCGCTCACGACGTCCACCTGGGTCCGCGGCCGCGCCGCCAGGCGGCGGAGCAGATCGAGCAGCGCGCCGTCCGGCGCGGCGAGCTCCGGCGTCGGCGCGAACGGGACGAGCGTGCCGTCGTAGTCGAGGAGCAGCGCCAGCCGCGGCGCCGCCCGGGCGCGCTCCACGAGCGACCGGACCGCCTGCGGCGGCGAGAGCGCGAGCGCCTCGCCCGGCGTGCCGACCCGCTCCAGGCGCGCCAGGAACGCGCGAGTCCAGGCGTGGACGTCGTAGCCGAACACCCGCTGGCGCAGGGCAGCCATGCGCGTCCTGCGCTCCTCCTCGGGCAGCGTCAGCGCGCGGTGGAAGGCGGCCGCCGTCTGCTGGACGTCGTAGGGGTTCACGAGGAGCGCCTCCGCGAGCTCGGCGGCGGCACCGGCGAGCTCCGAGAGGACGAGGACGCCGTCGCCGTCGGGCCGCGAGGCGACGAACTCCTTCGCGACCAGGTTCATCCCGTCGCGCAGCGGGGTCACGAGCACCGCGTCCGCCGCCCGGTAGAGGGCGACGATCTCGGCCTGGGAGAGCCCCCGGTACAGGTAGTGGATGGGGGACCAGGCGGGCGTGGCGAACTCGCCGTGGATGCGCCCGACGAGCGCGTCCACCTCGTCGCGGTACTCGCGGTAGGCCTCGACGTTCTCGCGCGAGGGGACGGCGACCTGCACGAGCCGGACGCGCTCGCGCAGCTCGGGGTGCGCGCGCAGCATCGCCTCGAACGCGAGCAGGCGGCGCGGGATGCCCTTCGAGTAGTCGAGCCGGTCCACGCCGACGAGGAGCTGCTCGCCGGGCACCCGGTGCGCGTGCGCGACGGCCCGCACCTCCGGGGTCTCCGCGAGCTCCGCCAGCTGCGCCGCGTCGATGCCCATGGGGAAGACCCCGAGCCGCACCTCGCGCTCGCCCCAGGGGATCCGGTCCACCTCGCTCGCGGCGCCGAGCAGGCGCAGCACCGACGACGCGAAGTGGCGCAGGTACGTGGCGGTGTGGAAGCCCACGAGGTCCGCGCCGAGCAACCCCTCGAGGATTCGCTCGCGCTGCGGCAGCACGCGGAAGATCTCCGAGGACGGGAACGGGATGTGGAGGAAGAAGCCGATCCGCGCGTCCGGGATCCGCTCGCGCAGGAGGCGCGGCACGAGCATGAGCTGGTAGTCGTGGATCCAGACCAGATCGCCCGGCCGGTGGTGCGCGGCGACGGCGTCGGCGAACCGCGCGTTCACCGCCTCGTAGACGTCGAAGTCGCGCACCTCCTGCGGGAGGCGCGCGACCGAGTAGTGGAAGAGCGGCCAGAGGACGCCGTTCGAGTAGCCCTCGTAGTAGCGCGCGACCTCCTCGGGGGAGAGCGCCACGGGGGCGAGGCGGAGCTCGGCGAGCCGCCGCTCCACCTCCGCGCGCCCGTCTGCCGAGAGCCCCGTCAGGTCCCCGGGCCACCCGATCCAGAGCCCGCCGAGCCGCTCGTGCGGGCCGCTCATGCCGGTGGCGAGCCCGCCCGTGCTGGGCGCGACGGACACCGCGCCGTCCTCGGCCTTGACGGTCACGGGCAGGCGATTGGAGACGATGAGGAGGCGGGGCATCCGGCGGCGAGGCGGCGCGACGGAGCGCGCCTTGCTGGAAAGCTAAGGCGGGCCGTGCCCGGCCGCCTGCCATCGCGAAGCCCCGCCACGGGAGGGCCGCGCGCGCGGGGTGCGTCGCCGGCGGGCCTCCCGAGGGCCGGGGGGCGCGAGTCACGTGCCTCCGAGAGGTTCGGGAACGCCCCCGGCGCTCGTCGCCCGAGGATCCGGCCCGGACGAAGAAGGGGCCACGCGGCAGCGCGCGTGGCCCCTTCGATCCCATCGCCTCCCGAGGCGAGGCTATTTCACCTGACAGCTCCCGAGCCCCAGGCTCACGAGCGCGTCCTTCGCCTGGACGATGCCGTAGCCGTAGCTCGTGTCGCGTCCGGCGGCGCCGACGTCCTTCGCGGTCGCGTCGAGCGCGTTGCGGATCTGCGCCGCCGTCCACGCCGGGTTGCAGCTCCAGACGAGCGCGGCCACCGCAGAGACGTGCGGGGTGGCCATTGACGTGCCGTCCCAGGCCTCGTAGCCGCTCGAGGGCGCCTCGAAGCTGCTCACGACGAGCCCGCTCGAGCCGGCGTGCCCCAGGGCGGCGGCGCCGTCCTGGCAGCTCAAAGTGATCGCCGGGAGGCTGGACGTGACGCCCGTGCCGAGCGTGCCGCTGAAGACGCCGCAGGTCGCGTCGCTCGTGACGTTGTTGTAGATGGCGGCCGCGACGCCGCCGCCGGCCAGGACGTTGCTCACCTTGTCGGCGAAGGAGTTGGTGCCCCGCTGGCACAGCACGACCCGGCCCGCCCATCCGCCGGGCGCCGTGCACTGGCCGCCGTCCACCACGTTGCCCGAGACGCCCGTCGTGCGGGCGGCGCCCTCGATGCGCCCCCCGAACCAGGCGACGCCGTCGGCCGCGAGCGAGTTCCGGTCGTACCACGGGACCGTGGAGAGGACCGCCACGCCGGGCGCGGCGATCTCCACGTCGCGATTCGTCTGGGAGAAGCTGGCGTGCGTCTCGTTCGCGTCCACCGCCGCGACCGACATCACGGAGTCGTAGCCGGCCGGGTAGGACGTCGTCTTGTTCCCGGCGTTCCCCGCCGCCGCGATGCTGAGCACGCCCTGCTTGTAGGCGTTCGCGAACGCGCGGTCCTCGGTGCGGCTGCGGGCGCCGCCGCCGAGGCTCATGCTGACCACGTTGGCGCCGGCGGCCACGCACTTGTTGAGCGCGTCGACGAGCGTCGAGGAGTAGGTCCAGCCGCAGTTGCCCCCGTCGACGAGCGCGTCGTCACCGAACACCTTCACGATGTGGAGCAGAACGCCCGGGTTCGCGCCCACGACGCCCACGTTTCCGGCGATGGCGGAGATCGTCCCGGCGACGTGCGAGCCGTGGCCGCAGCTGTCCTTGTCCCAGCTCCCCGAGCCCGTGTCGGTCGTGTTCGCGGTCACCTCGCCCGTCGTCGGGTCCTTCAGATCCTCGTGCTGCCAGGAGTAGCCCGAGTCGATGATGCAGACCTTGCGGCTCGCGGCGCTCGTCGAGGTGACGAGGTTCGCCTGCACCATCTGGATCCCGTACGGCAGGGTCTCGTTCCCCGTCGCGACGTCGTTCCAGAGCGCGTACGGCTCGCGGGTCGCGTCCACCTCGATGTACTCGATGTTCGGGTTCCGGCCGAGCGCGTCCACGGCGCGATCGGGGATCACCGCGGCGGCCGCGTTCTGGGGCCCGAGTGACAGCACGACCCGCGCCCCCGCCGCGCGCAGCGCCGCGTTCGCTCCGGCCGCGCTGCCCGGTCTGAAGGCGACGATGTAGCGGCCCTCCGCCTGGGCCGCCGACGCCAGGCCCGGACCGGCTGCTGCGAGGACCGCGGCGACGACTGCACCGCAGAGCTTGTGTCCGTTCACGTGTTCTCTCCTGTGAGGGTTTGCGCGCGAGTCCTGGCGACTCACCGAGGCGCTGCCGCGAAGCAGCGTCCGGGCAGTGTGACATGGGAGACGGCAGCGGACTCAATCCCCCCGCGCGGGGCCGATGCGCTCTGCGTGAACCCGATCGGACGCGCGCCTCCGGGAATACTCGCGACCGCGAGCCCGACCGGGCGACGCCCGCCCCCTACGTCACGCCCGGCGCCTGCTCCTCGGAGGCGCCGGCTTCGACGAGCCGCAGCCCCGCCGGGAGGCTCTCGCCGAAGATCCGCTGCTCCTCCTCCTCGGTGGCCTCCGCGACCTCGCGGACCGCGCGCGACGTCTCCGCCGGCGCGCCGCCTTCGGCGAGGGCCGCGAGCACGCGGGCGCGGAGCTCCTCGGGCACGTCGCGCACGCGATCGCCGCTGCGTCGGGCGAGCTGCGCGAGCGGGAACACGAGCTCGCGGCGCGGGACCGGGAGCGCGAGGAGCCGGGCGGTCCATGCGGCGGCGGTTTCGGCGGGCACCGCGAGGTGCGCGCTCGCGTGGAACGGCACGCGCGCGCCGAGCCGCCCGACGGACCAGAGGAGGTGCGGCGCCGGCCCCTCCGCCTCGACGCGCGCGAGGAGCCACTCCCCTGCCTCGACCTTTCGGCGAGGCTCCACCCGCTCGAGCGCGCCCAGGAGCCGGATCATCTCGTCCACCGCCTCCGGCTTCACGCCCGCCACCTTCGGCGGCGGCTTGCGCGGGTCGCGCGGCCGGACGAACGGCGCGACCGCGTCGAAGAGCCGCTCCTGGGCGACGGCGTCGAGGCCTCCCGCGATGCGCCGCCACATGACCCACCACGCTGCCCAGGCCCGCGGGTCGGCCTGGTACTGCAGGCCCTCGGCCCAGACGCTCCAGGTCTCGCCGGCGCGCCAGGGATCGAGCGGTGCGCCGAAGCCCGGGCGCAGGCAATAGCCGGTGAGCTGCAGCCAGACCCGCTCGTGGTCGGCGCTCCGCCGCCGCCGCGCCCGGCCCGCGTGCAGCGCCGCCCAGAGCTCGCGGACGAGCGGCGTGGACCAGGCCTCGCGCGGCCCGAGCAGCTTCTCGAGCGCGCGCGGCAGCCCCTTCACCTCCTTCTTCTCGACGGCCGCCCGCTTCCCGTAGAAGAGCTCGACCTGGGCGCGCGCCTCCTCCAGCTTGCGAGGCGCCTGCCCCACCTCGCTCCTCGCCTGGCTCGCGCCGCCCTCCCGCTCGTCCTCGGCCTGGCGGAGCGCCCGCAGCGAGAACTCGAGCTTCCAGCGCGCGTCGCGGTCGGTCGCCGCGCACCACAGCTCGAGCGTGCCGATCTCGGTCAGCGCCGCCTCGAGCCTCACCGGCACCTCGCCCGCCGCCGACCCCTCGGCGCGGAGCACCGTCTCGACCGGCGGCAGCGGGACGAGGTCGTCCGAGACCTCGACCACGTCGCCCGGGCGCTCGAGCCGCGCGCGGGCGGAGGCGAAGAGCGGGAAGCGCACCGGACGCCCCAGCGCGAGCGCGAACGGCCGCGGGACCGCGACCCGCGACCCCTCCTCCAGGTGGCGCGGCACGACGCACAGCGCGCGCTCGCCCTCCGGCGCGGCGATCCCCACGTAGAACGCCCGCGGGCTGCCGCCGCCGATGCGCAGGCCGATGCCGCGCCGGACGAGGGCGGCGTAGGCGGCGCCGCGGGCCACCGCGAGGTCGAGCGCGGGGCTCGCGAGCACCGTCACCGGCGGCGCGCCCGGGAACCAGGAGGAGACGATCGCGGCGAGGCGATCGCGCGCCTCGCGCGGCGTGAAGACCCCGCCGTTCACGAGGATCGCGTCGGGGCGCGCGAGCCCCCCCTTCGCGCCCGCCTCCGCGGCGTGCGCGGCGAGGAAGGCGGCGACGTGCCGGGGGATGGCCGGCTCCGGCTCGTAGGGCAGCCCCAGCTCGGCGAGGCCGGCGGTGCGCGGCGCCCGGCGAGGCCGCTCCTCCGCGCCCGTCCGAGGCAGGAACCCGTCGAGGAAGACGCGCCGCACCTCCTCGCGCGTGACCTCCGCGGACACGGCGCTCGCGACGAGCCGGCTGCCGCGGCCCACCACCGCGATCGGGAGCGCCTCCGGGCCGCCCTCCGTCATGAGCCGCTCCTTCGCGAGGCGGCAGGCGTGCACGAGCGAGGCGAACCGGCTCGCGTCGAGCCGCTCGCCGAGGCGCGCCTCCACGGCGCGCGCGAGCGCGAGGTCCACGTTGTCGCCGCCGAGCAGGAGGTGATCTCCCACCGCCAGCCGGGTGAAGACCGGGCGCCCGCCCTGGAGCTCCGCGCGCACGAGCGTGAGGTCGGTCGTGCCGCCGCCGACGTCCACCACGAGGACGATCCCGCCGCGGGCGATGGGGCGCACCTCGCCGGCGAGCTCGCCCGCGCCCGCGGCCGCCAGGGCGGCGCGGTGGCGGCTCGCCCAGTCGTGGAACGCCGCCGACGGCTCCTCGACGAGCACGACGCGCGGCAGCCCGGCCGCGCGCGCGGCGGAGAGGGTGAGCTCGCGCGCGACCTCGTCGAAGGAGGCCGGGACGGCGAGGACCAGCTCCTGCGCGGCGAGCGGCGCGCCCGGGTGGCCGTGATCCCACGCGTCGCGCAGGTGGCCGAGGTAGAGCGCCGACGCCTGCACCGGGGAGAGGCGCGGCACGCCCTCGGGCGCTCCCCAGGGGAGGATGGGCGCGGTCCGATCGGCGCGCGGGTTCGCGAGCCAGCTCTTCGCGGAGGTGACGAGCCGGCCCGGCACCCGCGCGCCCTGCTCGCGCGCGAGCTCGCCCACCACCACCGGACGCTCGCCCCACGGGAGCCGCGTCGCCTCCGGCGCGAGCTCCGGGCCCGGCAGGTAGGCGCACGAAGGCAAGAGGCGGCGCTCCCGGACCTCGCCGGGCGCGACGAGCTGCGGGATCGCGAACGGCTCGACCGCGTCCGCGAGGTCGCCGTCCCGCGCGAGATCCACCGCGGCGAGCGCGGAGTTCACCGTGCCGAGGTCGACGCCGACGAGGTAGCGCGCCTCCGCCATCGCCTCACGCCGGCGCGCCCGCCTCCGCCACGCTCGCGCCCTCCGGCGCCTTGCGCAGGTTCCACTCGAGGCGCCAGGCCTTGCCGCCGCGGTCCACGCACTCGAGCTCGAGGGTGCCGATCTCGGTCACGTGGGCGCGGAGCCGGACCGGGACGACCTCCCCCGCCGCGCGCCCGTCGGGCGGCAGCGTCGTCTCGACCGGCGTCCCCTCCTCCAGCTCCGTCTCGTCCTCGACCGCGTCGCCCGGCCGGTCCTCGCGGCGGCTCGAGGAGCCGAAGAGCCGGAACTGCACCGGCTCGCCCACGACGAGGCCCATCTCCTCGCCCGGCAGATCGGCGGTCGTCCCCTCCTCCATGCCCATCGGCGCGAGGCACACCGCGCGGATGGGAGGCGCGTGCCCCGGCACCGCGGGCGTCGCCGCCTCGACGCCGACGTAGTACGCCCGGGCGGTGCCGCCGCGGATGCGGATGCCGTGGCCGGCGCGCACGCGGCCGTAGGTCGCCGCGCCCTTCGCCACCGCGAGATCGGGATCCGCCGCCGGCAGCACCCGCGGCGGCGGCGCGCGCTCACCGGCGAGCCACCCGCCGACGACCTCGAGGAGGCGCCCGACGAGCGGCTCCGCCTTCATCACGCCGCCGTTGAAGAGGATCGCGGTGGGGTGCAGGAACGCCTCGCCGGCGAGCGGCACCGGGGCGCTCGCGCCCGCGAGGCCGGCGCGGTGGCGCGTCAGGAACGCCGCGAGGTGCCGGGTCACCGCCGGATCGGCGGCGTAGGGGAGCCCGAGGGTGGTGAGCCCCACGCGCCGCGCCGCCACGGGGGCAGCCGAGACGTCCACCCGCGGGAAGAACCCGTCCACGAGGACGTCGACGAGCTCCGCGCGCGTGAGCTCGGTCCGGAGCGCGCCCCCCACGAGCGAGGAGCCGCGGCCCGGCACGGCGACCGGCGCCGCCGCGAGGCTCTCGTCGCCGAAGAGCGCCTCCTTCGCCTGGCGGGCGCCGTGCGTGAGCGCGACGAGCTGCCAGCGGTCGAGCTTGCGGCCCTCGCGCGCGAGCTTCTCCGAGAGCGCGTGCGCGAGGGCGAGGTCCATGTTGTCGCCGCCGAGCAGGATGTGGTCGCCGACCGCCACGCGCTCGAGCCCGAGGTCCCCGCCGCGATCGACCACGGCGATGAGGCTGAAGTCGGTCGTGCCGCCGCCGAGGTCCACCACGAGGACGAGGTCGCCCGGGTGCACCGCCTCGCGCCAGCGGTCGCCCATCGCCTCGACCCACGCGTAGAGGGCGGCCTGCGGCTCCTCGAGGAGCACCACGTCCGGCAGCCCCGCCTGGCGCGCCGCCTCGACGGTCAGCTCGCGCGCCACGGCGTCGAACGAGGCCGGCACCGTGAGCGTCACCCGCTGCGCGGCGAGCGCCCGCGCCGGATCACCCTGCGCGACCGCGTGATCCCACGCGTCGCGCAGGTGCGCGAGGTAGCGCGCCGACGCGTCGAGCGGGGACACGCGCGGCACCTCCGGCGGCGCGCCCGCCGGGAGCGTCGCGGAGCGCCGGTCGACGCCCGCGTGGGACAGCCAGCTCTTCGCGGACGACACGAGCCGGATGGGCGTCTGCGCCCCGAGGCTGCGCGCGAGCTCGCCCACGGCGAACTCCGGAGGCTCGGGCGTCCACGGCAGGCGCGTCGCGCCCTCGGGCAGCTCCTCTGCGTGGGGGAGGTACAGGAACGAGGGGAGGAGCGCGCGGGGGCGCACGTCGCCCGGCCGGACGAGCTGAGGGATCTCGAACACCTCGACGGGGCCGTCGCCGTCGAGCGGCCGGTGCGCGAGCGCGGTGTGGGTCGTGCCGAGGTCGATGCCGACCGCGAGGGTCACAGCTCGACCTCGGCGGGGGCGACCAGCGTCGGATCGCCCCCGTCCTTCGCGAGCGGGAGCCGCACCTCGCGGGCGCGCCAGCCGTGGTGGCGGAGCGCGCCCTGGAACGGCGCGGCGCCCACGACGTTGCCCGTCAGCCGGATCGCGGCGGGATCGAACCCGGCAGCGACGGTGACGCGCGCGCCCTCGGGCTCCCGGAACACGGGCTCGAGGCGGAAGTACTCCTCGATGGCCCGCTTGCACCCGGCGTGAACGGTGCGCGCCGCGGCGCCGATCGAGGCGTCGGGGAAGCCGGAGAGATCCTCCTCGATGAAGTCCACGAGGCGGCCCTCTCGCTGGAGCACCGCGAGGAGCTGGAGCGCACCGCGAGGATCGGGCGCAGCGGGCGCAACGGGCGCGGCGACCGCGCGGACCGGCTCGGGGGCCTTCACCACCGCGGGGGCGGCCGGCTTCGCCGCCTCGGGCGCCACCTTCGCGCCCTCCGCCGGCCTCGGGGCCTCTACGGGCTTCGCCGTTGCGACGGGCTTCGGCGCCTCGACGCCCTTCGGCGGTTCGGCCGGCCTGGGCGGCTCGACGGTCTTCGGCAGCTCGACGGGCTTCGCCGCCGGCGCCGGGGCCGTCGCCTTCGCCTGCGGCGGTGCGCCCGCGGGCGCGGGCGGTGGCGCGGCGGGCGCGCTCGGCAGCTCCGTCACCCGCGGCGGCGTCCCCGGAGTCGGCTCGGGCAGCGGCGCGCCGGCTCGGCGCGCCTCGCGCACGCGGTAGAACGCGGCCGCCACGTCGGCCTGGAAGAGGATGGCGAAGAAGGCATAGAAGGCGAGGACGAGACGCTGGATGGGCGAGAGGTCGGGACCCTGCACGTGTGTTGCTCCGGGGAGTGGTGACGCGACCGCGGGCCGGCGCCGTCCGGCGCGAGCCCCCGAACCGCTGGAAGGCGGAGATCCGAAGAAAGCTGCACCGGCTCCGGCCCGGTGTCGAGCGTTTCGGGGGGGACCTACCGAGGGTCCAGCCGCCACCCGCCCCCCGCGGCGATCGGGCGCCTGCTCGCCAGGACGCTGCTCCGAGGGAGCCGTCCCGTCGCGAGGGGCGGCGGGGGCGCTCATCCCAGCGTATCGGAGAGCGATGCGCGTGCGCACCGGAACGAGCGGGTGGAGCTACCCCGCCTGGAAGGGGCGCTTCTACGCTCCCGCGCTCCCGGCGCGCGGGTTCCTCGGCCATTACGCCACCCGGCTCGAGACCGTCGAGGTGAACGCCACGTTCTACCGGATGCCTGTCGCGTCCACCCTCGCTCTCTGGCGCGCCCAGGTCCCCGCCGGGTTCACGTTCGCGCTCAAGGCCTCGCGGCTCATCACGCACCACAAGCGGATCGAGGGCGTCGGCGAGGAGGTGTCGCGCTTCTTCCGCGCCGCGGTGGAGCTCGGTCCTTCGCTCGGCCCGGTCCTGTTCCAGCTCCCTCCCACGTTCGAGCGGGACGTGGCGCGTCTGCGCGACCTCCTCGAGCTCGTCCCGCCAGGCGCGCGCATCGCGTTCGAGTTCCGCCACGAGAGCTGGCAGGCGGAGGACGTCCGCCGGACGCTCGCCGACGCGGGCGCGGCGCTGTGCATCGCCGACACGGACGACGCGACCACGCCGCTCGAGGCGACCGCGTCCTTCGGCTACCTGCGCCTGCGCCGCACCACCTACGGCGACGCCGAGCTCGCGGGCTGGGCGGAGCGGGTGCTCGCGCAGCGCTGGGACGAGGCGTTCGTGTTCTTCAAGCACGAGGACGCGGCGCGCGGCCCGGAGTACGCGCTCCGGATGGCCGCGCTCGTCGCGCCCGCAGAGCGGTACCCCACGGCTCATTTCTAACGGGGGCTGCGCCTGGCTGCGCCCCCGCCCCGCCGAGCGAAGCTCCGCGCGCTCGTGCGCGCGTTCCGATCGATGCCCCACCCCGACAGCCGGGTCCCGTGCGCCGCCGCGAGCGGCTTCGCCGCTTCCGCGGCGTCGCCCCGGCGGGCTCGCTTCGCTCGCCTGGTCGCGAATCAGGATAGCCGTTAGCTGATCCCGGCCGCGGCCGCGGGCCGCTCCGGGGCGTCGAGCGCGCTCCGCACGGCGCGGAGCAGGTCGTCCGGCGCGAACGGCTTCGCGAGGAAGGGAGCGTCGGCGGGCACGAGCGCGACGCCGGAGGCGTGGCGGGCATACCCGGACACGAACAGCACGCGCACCCCGGGGCGGCGCTCCTCGAGCGCGCGCGCCAGGTCCCAGCCGTTGCGGCCCGGGAGGATCACGTCCGACACGAGCAGGTGGAGCGGTCCCTGGAGCGCGTCGGCGGCGGTGAGCGCCGCCTCCGCGGAGGCCGCGTCGACGACCCGGTAGCCGGCTCCGTCGAGCGCGCGCCGCGCGACCGCCCGGATCGCGGGGTCGTCCTCGACGAGCAGGATCGTCTCGGGGCCCCCCGCCGCGGGCCCCGGGCGCAGCTCGCGCTCGGGCGCCGCCTCCTCCGCGTGCAGCGGCAGGAGGATGCGAAACTCGGAGCCCTGGCCGGGCGCCGAGCGGACGCGGATGGCGCCGCCGCTCTGCGAGACGATCCCGTACACGGTCGAGAGACCGAGGCCGGTCCCCTTCCCGAGCGGCTTCGTCGTGAAGAACGGCTCGAACACGCGCGCCCTCGTCGCGTCGTCCATGCCCACGCCGCCGTCCCGCACCGAGAGCAGCGCGACGGGCCCGGGAAGGAGCGCCCCGTCGTCGGCGCTCGGCTCGGGCGCGGCGCGCTCGTCCACCTCGATGACGACCCGGCCGCCGTCCGGCATCGCGTCGCGCGCGTTCACCGCGAGGTTCAGCACCGCGAGCTCGAGCTGGCCGGGATCGGCGACCACCGTCCCCGGCGCGCGGACGGCCACCTCGAGCGCCACGGTCTCGCCGAGGATCCGCCGCAGCATCGGCTCCATCCCGCGCACGACCCCCGCGAGGTCCACGACGCGCGGGGCGAGCCGCTGGCGGCGGCTGAAGGCGAGCAGCTGCCGGGTGAGCGTCCCCGCGCGATCCGCGGCGACGAGGATCTCGCGCACGTCGGGCTGGCTCTCGTGGCCCGGCGGGAGCGCCTCCTGGACGAGCCGCGCGAACGAGACGATGGCGGTGAGGAGGTTGTTGAAGTCGTGGGCGACTCCGCCCGCGAGCTGCCCGACCGCCTCCATCTTCTGGGAGTGGCGGAGCTGCTCCTCGAGCCGGCGCCGCTCCCCCACGTCGCGGAAGGCGAGCACGAGCCCGACGATGGCGCCGCCGTGCACGAGCGGGGAGGCGACGAACTCCGCGGGGAAGGCGCTCCCGTCGCGGCGCCGGAAGGCCTCGTCCACCCCGTGCCGGACCCTCCCGTCGCGCATCGCCGCCAGGACGCGGCACTCGGCGGCGGGGATCGGCGAGCCGTCCGGCCGGGTCGGGTGGACGACCGCGTGTCCGTCCTGGCCGAGGAGCTCCTCGACGCTCCGCCCGAGCGCGCGCGCCGCGGCGGGGTTCGCGAAGACGATGCGCCCCTCGCGGTCGACCCCCAGGATCCCCTCGTCGACGGAGTCCAGGATGAGCCGGTTCTGCCGCGAGAGCGACTCGAGCGAGTGGGCCATCTCGTCGAACGCGCCGATGAGCTGGCCGAGCTCCTCGCGCCCGGGCTCCAGGCCCACCCGCGCCGAGTAGTCGCCGGCCGCGATCCGGCGGGCCGCTGCCAGGAGGGCCCGCAGCTTGCGGACGAGGAGCCGCTCGCCGGCGATCCCCGCGGCGGCGAGCGCGAGCAGCGCGATCCCGCCGAAGGCGAGGAAGGTGCGCCGGAGGATGCGGTTCACCGGCGCGTACGCCGCGGCGATGGGGACGCCGGCCGCGGCGTGCAGCACCGCCGGCCCCGACCCCGCCCACACGTCGTGGAAGCCGTAGATCCGCTCCACGCCGTCGGGCCCGACCGCGCGGCGCGCGCGGTCCTCCATCGCTCCCGCGTGGAGCGCGGGGGGCAGCCTCGTCCCCACCTGCCTCACGTCGTACGGGCGCAGCGCGAGGATGGTCCCGTCGCGATCGAGCACCACCGCCGCCCCGCCCTCGGGGAGGTCCATGTCGTCGAGATCGCGCTGGAGCGTGGCCACGTCGAGCATCGCGATCGCGATCGCGGTGACCCGCCCCTCGTCGCTGCGCACCGGGAGCCCGAGCCCGACGCTCGGCACGCCACGCGAGCGGGAGACGCGGTACGCGCCCACCGAGAACTCGCCGGTCTCGAGCGGCACGCGGACGTTGTCGCGGTCGAGCAGGTTCACGCGCCGGCCGCCGCCGCCCCGGCAGAAGTACTCGCCGTCGAGCGCGACCACGCCGAGGTTACCGAGGTCGATCGCGTCGGCGACCAGCGGCGCGAGGTCGCGCGAGCACGCCTCGGCGTCGGCCGCGCGCACGCTCGGCAGCCGCGAGATGCCCATGAGCACCCCGCGCGCACGCTCGATCACGCGGCCGTTTCGCTCGGCGATGAGCCGCGCGATCGCGTGCGACTCCTGCTCGACTCCGGTTTCCAGCAGCCGACGATGCTCGCGCGCGGCGTAGGTCAGGATCCCGAGCGCGGGGACGACGGCGACGAGCACGAGGAACAGCAGGCGAACGCGCAGGCTCGCGAGCAACTTGGACACGGCACCCCCCCTGGAGCGCGTACATTCTGAGCGCTCGGCTCGCCGGCGCACAAGCGAGCAGCCGTGGGACACGAGGACCGGCCGCCGCCTGCGCCGGGATCGGCTAGGATGGCGGCGTGAAGCCCGACCAGCGCTCGCCTCCGGGACAGCTCCCCACGAGCGGCCCGGCGCGCGCGGCCGTCATCACCGCGCTCGTCGTGGGCGGCGTCGTCGCGCTCCTCGTGCCCGTCTTCTTCGCGGTGATGCTCTTCGGCATGCTGCGGTGAGGCGACGCGCGGGCGCCCGCCCCGTCGCCTCCCCCCCGGCGTGCGCGCCCTCCGCGGCGCGCGCATCGTGAGCCTCTCGGAGGGAGACCCCATGCACGCGAGACTCTTCGTCGCCGTCGCCCTGGTGCTCGGCGCCGCCGGCTGGACCCGGACCGCCGCCGCGCAGGGCAGCACGCCGGGCGCCGCGAGCGCCGCCCCGCGGCAGCAGCAGGAGGTGCGCGGGCGAATCGCGCACGTGGACGAGGCGCAGCGCGAGATCGTGCTCGACGCCGGCGACGCGACGACGCAGGTGAAGGTCGCGAAGGAGGCGAAGATCACGATCGACGGGTCCGCGGGGAAGTTCTCGGACCTGAAGCGCGGCGAGGAGGTACGGGCGTCGCTCGACCGGGCCGGCGACGAGCTGCAGGTCGTCCGGATAGAGGTCCTCCGCAAGCGCAAGTAGTCGGCGACGAGCGCATGGCCCACCGCTTCACGCCCCGGCGCGCGCTCGGCCGCACCGGCTTCGTCGCCACGGCCCTCGGAGCAGGTGATCTCGCCGATCGCTCCGTCCCGAAGGAGCGCTGCGTCGAGACGCTGCGGCGCGCGCTCGACGCGGGGTTGAACGTCGTCGACACCGCGCCCATGTACGAGGACGGCTACTCGGAGGAGATCGTCGGCGAGGCGCTCCGCGGCCGACGCGCGGGCGTCCTCCTCGTCGACAAGATCGACCACCTCGACCGTCCCGTCGCGCCGCAGCTGGACGAGAGCCTGCGCAGGCTCGACGTCGCGTCGGTGGACCTCCTCGTGCTCCACTCCTGCTCGGAGCCCGAGGCGTGGCGGCGCGCGAAGGCGCCCGGCGGGGCGATGGCGGAGCTCGCGGAGGAGATCGCCCGCGGGCGCGCGCGGTTCCGCGGGATCTCGTCGCACCACCCGGACGTGCTCGCCGACGCGCTCGCCTCCGGCCTGTGCGACGTGGTCATGTTCCCGGTGGGACCGTACTGCCACCCGCGCTACGTCGACGAGATCCTGCCCGCCGCGAAGGCGCGCGGCGTCGGCACCGTCTGCTTCAAGACCTTCGGCGCCGGGAAGCTCGTCGGCGACACCGAGGGCTACGGTCGCCCGCTCGCGCAGCGCCCGCGGGGGAAGGTCTCCTCCGGCGGCGCCGACACGGCCGCCCCTGCCCTGCCGCGCCTCTCCGTCGAGGAGTGCCTGCGCTACACCCTGACGCTCGACCCGGACGTGGCGCTGCTCGGCCTGTCGTTCCCGAACGAGCAGGACGCCGCGTTCGCGGCGGCGGAGGGGTTCCGGCCCATGAGCGCGGACGAGCGCGCGGACACGCGCAGGCGCGCGGCGGAGGCGATCCGCGGCAAGGGAGAGGTGTGGTGGGACCCGCGGCCTGCGCGGGAGCCGTGAGGACCGACGCGGTGGTTGCGGCGGGCGGCGGGCGCCCGATAAGACATGGTCCCATGCGCTCCCCCCTCGCCGCCCGCGTGGCCGCCGCTCCCGTGCGCCCCCTCGCGCGGCGGGACGCGGCCCCCGGACCGGACGCGCCGCGAGCCCGGCGCGCGAGCGCGCCATGAGCGAGGCGCCCGCGCCCGCTCGCGCGCCCGTGCGCGCCTCCGCCGTCCCGGTGCCCGCCCTCGCCCTCACCGGCGCCGGGAAGCGCTATGGCCGCCGCGACGCGCTGCTCCCGCTGTCGCTCGCGATCCGGGAGGGCGAGCGCGTGGCCGTCGTCGGCCCGAGCGGCGCCGGCAAGTCCACCCTGCTGCGACTGCTCGCCACCTCCCTCGCGCCGTCGTGCGGCGCGGTCGAGCTCTTCGGGCGTGACGTGGCGGGGCTCGCGCCGCGCGCGCTCCGCGCCGTCCGCGCGCGGATCGGCACCGTCCACCAGCAGCTCCACCTCGTCCCCCAGGCGAGCGTGATGCAGAACGTGGTCGCGGGGCGGCTCGGGCGCATGTCGCTCGCGCGCGCGCTCGCCGCGCTCGTCTCGCGCGCCGAGGCGGAGCGCGTCCGCGCGGTGCTCGCGGAGGTCGGCATCGCCGAGCGGCTCCACGAGCGGGTGGATCGGCTCTCCGGCGGCGAGCAGCAGCGGGTGGCGATCGCGCGGGCGCTGTATCAGGATCCCGAGATCGTCATCGCGGACGAGCCCGTCGCCTCGGTCGACCCCGCGCGCGCGGTGGAGATCGCCGCGCTGCTCGGGCGCGCGTTCGCCGGGCGCACGCTCGTCGTCTCCACCCACCGGCTCGAGCCGCTCCTCCCCATCGTCACCCGGGTGGTGGGGCTGCGCGACGGGGCGGTGGCGTTCGACGCGCCCGTCGCGGCGTTGACGCTCGACGACCTCTCGCGCCTGTATGCCTCCCGCAAGGGCGCGGCGGTGAGCCCATCCCCGGCGGCGCCCCGCACCCCGAGCCCGGCCGCGCCAGCCGGCGTCCTCGCCCTCGGCGCGTCCAACACGCCGGGCGAGTTCCTGCTGCCCGGCGCGGTCCGCGCGTTCGTGCGCGCGTACCCGGGCGTGCGGGTGAGCCTCGCGGTGAAGGACTCGGCGGAGGTGACCGCCGACCTCCTGGCGCGCCACGTGGAGGTCGGCTTCGTCGGCGCCCGCTCACCGCACCCCGAGCTCCACTTCGAGGACCTGGTCGAGGACGAGATCGTCCTCGTGGCCTCGCCCGCGCAGGAGGGGCTCCCGGCCGAGCCGATCCCTCCCGCGCTCGCCGCCCGGCTGCCGCGCGTCGAGCGCGAGGCCGGCTCCGGCACGCGCGCCGTCGTGGAGGACCACCTCGCGAACCTCGGCGTGCCGCTCGATCCCGCGGCGGTCGCGCTGGAGGTGGGGACGCTCGTGGGGCTCAAGGCGGCGGTCCTCTCGGGCGTCGGCGTGGCGTTCACCTCCCGGCTCGCCGTCCGGGAGGAGCTCGAGCGCGGGCACCTGCGCGCGCTCCGCATCGACGGGGTGCGCATCCCGAGGCGGCTCTTCGTGGCGTGGCGGCGCGACGCGACGCCGTCGCCGGCGGCGCGGCGGTTCGTCGAGGTCGCCCGGGCCGCCGTGAGGCCCGGCGCGGAGGGCGGCGCGTGAGGGCGCGGCGCCCGCCGCTCCCGGCGCTCCTCTCCTGGCCGGGGCTCGCGCTCGCGGCCGCCGTCGTCGTCTCCTATCGCATCGCGGGCGGCGATTGCGGCGCGCTCCTCGCGCCCGGGGCGCGCCAGGCGATGGCGGACTTCGCGCGCGGCTTCTGGCCGCCCGCCCACTCGGCCGCGTTTCTCTCCTCCCTCGCGCGCCCGCTCGCCGAGACGGTCGCCATCGCCCTCCTCGGCATCTCGCTCGCGCTCGCGCTCGCGGCGCCGCTCGCGTTCCTCGCGGTCTCGCCGCGCGTCCTCGCCACCCCGGGCGATCCGCCGGCCGCACCCCGCCGCGCCGCGTGGCTCGCGGCGCGCGTCCTCCTGAACCTCATGCGCTCGGTGCCCGAGCTCGTCTGGGCGCTCGTGTTCGTCCGGGCGTTCGGGATGGGGCCGCTCGCGGGGGTGCTCGCGATCGGGGTCGGCTACGCGGGGGTGCTCGGCAAGGTGATGGCCGAGATCTTCGAGTCGGCGCCGCGGGCGCCCGCCGCGGCGCTCTCCGCCGCGGGCGCGCCGCCCCTCGGCGCGTTCGCGTTCGGCGTGCTCCCGGGCTCGGTCCCGCTCCTCGCCTCCTACACGCTCTACCGGTTCGACTGCGCGCTCCGCGCCTCGGCGGTGCTCGGGCTCGTGGGCGCGGGCGGCCTCGGCGTGCAGCTCGAGCTCTCGCTCAAGATGTTCGCGTACGACGAGGTCGCCGCGATGGTGATCGCCCTGTTCGTGCTGGTCGCCGGCGTCGATCTCCTCTCCCAGCTCGTGCGCCGCCGCACCCACCGGAGCCGCGGCCTGTTCCCGCTCGGGCTCGGCGCCCTGCGCGCCCGTGCGCTCGGCCTCGCGGTCTGGGCGCTCGCCGCGTGGGGAGCGGCGCGGGTGCTCGACCTGTCCTGGCGCGACGTCCTCTCCCCCTCCGCCCTCGCGAGCGTCGGCGGCTTCGCGGCCTCGCTGTGGCCGCCCGACCTCGACCCCGCGTTCCTGCGCCAGCTCGCGCCGGCCGCGGTCGTCACCTTCGCGGTGAGCGTGCTCGGCACGGCGGTGGGCGCGCTCTTCGGGCTCCTGCTCGCGTACCCTGCGGCCCTCCGGCTCCACGTGCTCGCGGGCGGCGGCCGCCCCGCGTTCGCTCGTGGCGCGGCGCTCGCCGCCGTCGCGTGGACGGCCCGCGGCATCCTGAACCTGGGCCGGACGCTGCCCGAGCTGCTCTGGGCGCTCGTCCTCATCTTCGCGGTCGGGCTCGGCCCGTTCGCGGGGGCGCTCGCGCTCGGCGTCCACACCGCGGGCGTCCTCGGCCGCCTCTACGCGGAGGCGCTCGAGGAGGTCCCCACCGCGCCGTTCGCGGCCCTGCGGGAGGCGGGCGCGAGCGACGCGGCGGCCTCGGCGCTCGCGGTCCTGCCGCAGGCCTTCCCGCAGCTCGTCGCCTACACGCTCTACCGCTGGGAGGTGAACATCCGCGCCTCCGCGGTGCTCGGCGTCGTGGGCGCGGGCGGGTTGGGCGGGCTCCTGCACGTCTCCCTGAGCCTGTTCCACCACCACCGCACCCTCACGCTGCTGCTCGTGATCGTGCTGCTCGTCACGGCGGTCGACCTGCTCTCCGGTGCGCTTCGGCGGCGGCTCGTGGAAGGCCCTTCCGAGCGCGCCGAGGAAGGCCCCGAGCCGGCGGTCCCGGCGGTGGTGGACGCGTGGTGAAGGACCTTCCCGTCGTCGTCGTCGTCCCGGAACCCTCGTCCGGCGCGAGGCAGTCCGCCGCGCGCCAGGAGCCTTCCATGCACCTGCAAAGTCTCGGCCGCCTCCTCGCCCTCGTCCTCCCGCTCCTCCCGCTCTCCGCCGCGGGCGCGGAGCCGCTCCGCGTCTCCGCCATCCCCGACGAGTCGCCCACCGAGCTCCTGCGCAAGTTCGAGCCGCTCGGGAAGTACCTCGAGGCGGCCGTCGGCCGGCCGGTGAAGTTCACCCCGGTGACGGACTACGCCGCCACGGTCGAGGGCCTCGCCGCCGGCAAGCTCGACCTCGTCTGGTACGGCGGCTTCACGTTCGTCCAGGCCCGCCGCCGCACCGGCACCGCCATCCCGCTCGTGCAGCGCGAGGAGGACGCCCGCTTCCACTCCAAGATCATCGTCTCCGCCGCCTCGAAGGCGCAGAGGCTCCAGGACCTGAAGGGCGCGACCTTCGCGTTCGGCTCGGTGAGCTCCACCTCCGGCCACCTCATGCCCCGCTACTTCCTGCTCCAGAACGGCCTCGACCCCGACAAGGACTTCGCGAAGGTCGCCTACTCCGGCGCGCACGACGTGACCGCGAAGTGGGTCGAGGCCGGCAAGGTGGACGCGGGCGCGCTCAACGAGTCCATCTGGCAGCGCCTCCTCGACGAGAAGAAGATCGATCCCACCAAGGTCCGCGTGCTGTGGACCACGCCCGAGTTCCACGACTACAGCTGGACGGTCCGCGGCGACCTCGATCCGAAGGTCGTCGAGCAGCTCCGCGCCGCCTTCCTCGCGCTCGACTACGCGAACCCCGAGCACCGGAAGATCCTGGACCTCCAGCGCACGAAGAAGTTCATCCCGACGGCGCCCGGGAACTACGCGGCGATCGAGCAGGCAGCGCGCGCGGCGGGGCTCCTGAAGGACTGAGCGGGGCCCCGTCTCGTCCGCCCGAGCTCGAGCGCTCACCCCGGATCGAGCCCGAGGATCCACCCCTCCACCGCGCGCGCCTCCTGCTCGGGCTCGAACAGCGCGGTCCGGCCGAGCACCACGTCGAGCATCCCGAGCAGCGCGACCACCGCGTCGAACGCGTCCTCGCCGTCCGGGCGGCGACCGAACCCCTCCGCGAGCTGGGTGGACAGCCGGCGCGAGGCGGAGACCCCCGCCGCCCGGAGCCAGCGCCCGAGCGCGGCGCAGGCGGCGAGCCGTGAGGCCGGATCGCGCTTCGAGACCGGCGCGGCGCTCAGGCGGCGCCACGCGTCGGCCGGGTAGATCTCCGCGAGCACCACCGCGCCGGGTCGCAGCAGCGTCGCGAGCTCGCCCTGGAACGGCCAGATCGCGGCGCGGGCGTCGCGGAGCGCGGGCAGGACGACGTCACGCCAGCCTGCGAGCGCGGCCTTTCCGACCTGCTTCCCGCCCACGGTCCAGAAGAGCGCCTCCGCCGCGCGCCGCCCCGGGCGGGCGCGGTCGCAGGCACGCCGGAGCGCGTCGAAGCCCGGCACCCCGAGCGCGGCGCAGAGCTCCGCCTGCCGGACCACGCCGGCGCGGCGGGCGCGCTCCGGATAGAACGGTCTGTGAAGCGTGATCTCGGCGGCGGTCGCGGCGGGCGTGAAGAACGCCTCGTAGGGCGGCGCGCCCAGGCCGGGCGCCCACGCGAGGAAGGAGTCCGCCCCGACGCGCGCGGCGTACGCCGCGGGGACGCCGATCGGGAGGTCGAGGCCGAGGAGCGCGCGCCGCCGCGCCCCGGCCCGGCGCGCGAGCCGCGCGACGAGCGTCTCGGCTCGACCGACCGGGCGCGCCCCTCCCGCGCGCCAGCGGCCGTCGGCGCCGCGCTGCGCGAGGGCGAGCCAGCGCTTCCGCTCGCTCACGCTCCAGTCGGCGGCGGCGAGGAGGTCGACCGGAAGCGGGGCGGGCACCCCGCGGTTCTAGTCCGGCGGCCTCACTCACGCCTTCCGAGCTTCACCGGCCGCGCCCCGCGGAGCACGCCGAAGTCCCCGGACTCGAGCGGCGTCGACCGGGCGAAGAGCGCGTGCGCCTCCCGCAGCGCGGCGCGCAGGGCGGCCCGCCGCTCTCCCTCGCTCGCGGCGGGGCGCTCGAGGAGGAAGGCCTGCATCGCGAGCCCGAAGCGTTTCATGAGGTGGAGCCGGCTCACCGCGAGCACGCGCGAGTCGAACGGCACGCCGAGCGCCGCGAAGAAGTCCTCCGCCGACTCGAGCCCCTCGAGCTCCGGCAGCCCCGGCAGCGCCGCGCCGGGGGCCTCCTCCTTCTCGCGCGGGCTCACGCGACCTCCGCGCGCGGCGCCGCCGCGACCGCCGGCGGGGCGTCCACCTCGCCGAGGGCGACTCGCGCCGCGAAGCCCTCGAACCAGGCGAGCGCCGCCGCCTCGATCGGGCGGAACGCCTGCTCCGTCACCGGCTCGATGCCCGCGGCGGCGAGCTGCTCCCTGGGGCAGCGCCCGACCTTGGCGACGAGCACCGCGCGGCACCCCTCGAGCGCGCGCAGCATCGTCGCGAGCGCGTCCTCCTCCCCCTCCCCGCCGACGCAGTACCGGTCCACCGCGCGCCGCCCGACGAGGCGCGCGCCGGCGCGGCTCACGTCGTAGACGAGCAGCTCGCGGGCGTGCCCGAAGTGCTCGTCCACCTGGCCGCCGGTGCGCGTCGCGACGGCGATGCGCGCCGAGAGCCCCGCGGGCACGGCCGAGACGCGGTCGAGCGCGGCGTCGCGCGCCTCGGCGGCGCGCGCGCGGACGCGCGCGACGGCC
>NZ_JALCZC010000033.1:0-46347 GCF_022690805.1 Anaeromyxobacter sp. SG66 | reverse complement strand
GCGCGTCCTCCCCCTCCGGCGCGACGACGCGCGTGCGACCCGCGCCGGCGCCCTCGAGCCGGACGCCGGCGGGCAGGTCGATGCCGCCGCGGTGCTCGCCGGCGGCGAGCCGCACCACGTCGCCCGGGCGGGCCCGCGCGAGCGCGGCGGCGAGATCGGCGCCGGCCGGGACGTCGAGGGTCGCCGCGAGCGCGAGCGGGAGGGTGACCGCCAGGAACGCGGACATCGGGACTCCATGTGAAGGCGGGGGGATTTGACCCCGCGTGCCCCTCATTGATACACGAGAGCGTCATCCGCCGCGCCCCGGTGGAGCAAGGTCCTCGGGGGAGGGTGTGGGAACCGGGCGCCCCGCGCGCAGCTCGCGGGGCGCTCGCTTTTTGGCTCCGTCAGCGGCGGGCCGCGGGGTGGCCGAAGCCGGCGCCCGACGCGGGGACGACCCCGAGCCACGCGAGCGGATCCGACGGCTCGCCGCCGCGCCAGACCTCGAAGTGCAGGTGCGGTCCGGTCGCGCGGCCAGTCCGGCCGACCACGCCGAGCGGTCCCCCCGGCTCGACCGCGTCGCCCGGCGCGCACAGCAGGGCGGCGAGGTGGCCGTAGCGCGTCGTGAGCCCGCCGGCGTGGTGGACCTCCACCATGAGGCCGTAGCCGCCCATCCAGCCGGCGCGCACCACGAACCCCTTCGCCGCGGCGGCCACGACGCGGCCGGCGTCGGCGGCGAGATCGACGCCGAAGTGCATCCGGCGCTGGCCGTCCAGGGGGTGCGTGCGCATCCCGAAGACGCTCGAGATGCCCGCCTGCTCCACCGGCCAGCGCAGGAGCGGCGGCCTCGTGCGCGCGAACAGGCCGAGGCCGAGCGCGCGGGCGGTGGCGATGCGGGTGCCGAAGCGCGCCGCACGCGAGGCCACCAGCGCGGCGAGGTCCCGCGGCGGCGGGCCGTAGTGGCGCACGTCGTAGTCCCACTCCGCCTCGACGGTGACGCGCGCGCGCACGAGCTCGAGGAGCGGCGTCTGCGGCAGCGCCCGGCCGAGGTACGCGTCGAGCTCCGCCACGAGCCCCCGCCACGCGCGGTCCGCGTCCTCGGGGAAGCCGCGGCCCGCGGGGCGCGTCGCGCGGCGATCGCGCGCCTGGGCCGCGAAGCGGAGCAGCGTGCCGTCGATGGGCGGACCCTCGGGCGCCTCGCTCGCGATGGACTCGGGCGCGGGGACGTCCACGGGCGGCGGGGGCGGCTCCTCCGGCTCCTGCGCGCTCCCGGCGTCGTCGCCCCCCGGCCGGCCGGCCGTGAAGCCTGCGTCCGCGAACGTCATCTTCCGCGCGGGCGCGCGGCCACATGCGAGCGCGGCGGCGACGAGGGCGATCGCGAGGGCGCGGAGCACGCGCCGCGGATGCTACCACGCGCCCTCCCGCGCCTCGCCTTCGCGGCCCGTCACGCGCCGCGCAGCACGCGGCCGATGCGGACGAGCGCCTCGTCCACGTCGGCGCGCGAGACGTCCATGTGCGTGACGAGGCGCAGCAGGTCGGGCCGCGAGCCCTCCGGGTTCGCGAGGACGCCCTCGCGCGCGAGGCGCGCGGAGAGCTCGGCGGCGCTCCGGCCGGTGAACGCGACGAAGACGAGGTTCGTCTCGACCGGCAGGGGCAGGAGCCCGCCGAGCTCCGTGAGGCCGTCCGCGAGGTGGCGGGCGTTCGCGTGATCCTCGGGGAGCCGCGCGCGGTGGTGGCGGAGCGCGTGCAGCCCGGCCGCGGCGAGGATCCCGGCCTGGCGCATCCCGCCGCCGAGCCGCTTCCGCAGCCGGCGCGCCTCGGCGACGAGCTCGCGCGCGCCGGCCACGAGTGACCCCGCGGGCGCACCGAGCCCCTTCGAGAGGCACACCGAGACGGTGGTCGCCTCGCGCGCGTAGTCCGCCGGCGCGACCCCGGTCGCGGCGCACGCGTTCCACAGACGCGCGCCGTCGAGGTGCAGGGAGAGCCCGCCCGCGCGGGCGAGCTCGCCGAGGGCGCGCACGCGCTCGAGCGGGTAGATCGCGCCGCCGCCGCGGTTGTGCGTGTTCTCGAGGGCGACGACGCGGGTGCGGGGGTAGACGTCGCCGGCGGGCCGGATCGCCGCCTCGACCGCGGCCGGCTCGAGGAGCCCGCGCTCCGCCGCGATCGTCCGCGCCTGGACGCCCCACAGCGCCGCGAGCGCGCCGCTCTCGAACGAGATGCAGTGGGCGCCCGCGTCGCAGACGATCTCGTCGCCGGGCCGGGTGAGGACGCCGAGCGAGACCTGGTTCGCCATCGTCCCGGAGGGGACGAAGAGCGCCGCCTCCTTGCCGAGGAGCCCCGCGACCTCCTCCTGGAGGAGGTTCACGGTGGGATCCTCGCCGTAGACGTCGTCGCCGACGTCGGCGCGGGCCATCGCCTCGCGCATGGCGGGGGTCGGCCGGGTGACGGTGTCGGACCGGAGATCGATGGGGGTCATGGGCAGGGGAGCCTAACTCCGGCGCCGCGAGGAGGCGGGATTTTCGGGATCGCGTTCCGGCTCACCGCACCCCGAGCGCTCGGTGGAGGCGGGAGCGCGCCCGGCCAGGCGGGCGACGCGCCGGAACCAGACGGGCTCGTGCTGGAAGCCCGGAGGCGGCTCATCCAGCGCCGTGGGCCACGCCTCGCCCGGTGCCGGCGCGGCGCCGCGACCATCGCGGGCGGTGCTAGCATCCGCGCGCGATGCCGACACCCACGAGGAGGCGGCCCCCTGCCGCCGGGAAGCGCGCCCGCGCGGTGGAGATCGTCGACCGGCTGGCCCGCGCCATGCCGGACGTGCGCATCGCGCTCGAGTTCGGGAACGACCTCGAGCTGCTCGTCTCGGTGATCCTGTCGGCGCAGAGCACAGACGCAGGCGTGAACCGCGCGACGCCCGCGCTCTTCGCGCGCTACCGCACCGCGCCGGACTACGCCGCCGCCGCGCCCGAGGAGCTCTGGCCGTTCATCCGCAGCCTCGGGCTCTACCGCAACAAGGCGAAGGCGATCGTCGCCGCGATGGCGGCCATCGCCGCCGAGCACGGCGGGCGCGTGCCGCGAACGCGCGAGGCGCTCGAGGCGCTGCCGGGCGTCGGGCGCAAGACCGCGGGCGTCGTGCTCGTGCACCTCGGCGCCGCGCACGCGTTCCCGGTGGACACGCACGTCGGCCGCGTGGCGCGGAGGCTCGGGCTCACCCGCCAGGCGGACCCGTCCAAGGTGGAGCAGGACCTCATGGCGCTCGTGCCGGAGGAGCGCTGGGGCGAGGCGCACCAGCTCTTCGTGTGGCACGGGCGGCGGACCTGCGACGCGCGGCGGCCGGCGTGCTCGCGCTGTCCGGTCGAGGAGCTGTGCCCGAAGCGCGGGGTGCCGGTGGCGATGCGCAGGTGACGCCGGTGGGCCAGCGACCTCGCCCGTGCGGTCACCGCCCGTGCTCGGGCGCGTCCTCCGCGAGGATCCGGTAGAGGGCGCGGCGCGCGTCCTGGAGCACCTTGCGCGCCTCGGCGACGTGGGCGGGAGTTCCGGCGTGGGCCACCTGCGCCGCGGCCACGCCGACCTGATGGGCGAGGCCCAGGAGCTCGGGGAGATCCTCGCCGGCGGCGGCGCGGGCGGCCTCCCACGGCGCCGCGACGTCCTCGGCGTGCTCCTTCACGTACGCCCGGCCGTGCTCCGTGAGCTGGAAGACGCGACCTCCGCCGCTCTCCTCCGCCTTCACGAGGTCCTCGTCCTGGAGCAGCTGGAGCGCCGGGTAAACGGAGCCCGGGCTCGGACGCCACACCCCGCCGCTGCGCTGCTCCAGCTCCTGCATGATCTGGTAGCCGTTGCGGGGCTGCTCCGAGAGGAGCGCGAGGATGGCGGCGCGCACGTCGCCGCGCCGGGTCTTCCGGCCGCGGAAGAAGAAGGACCAGGGGTTCCCGCCGAACGGATTCCCGCCCCACGGGTTGTCGCCGCCGCCCGGCCCCGGGCCGTCGCCGCCGTGCCCGTGATGGCCGCCGCGATGGCGGTGGTGCCGGCCGCGGCCTCCGCCGGCGAAGCAGGACTCGGGATCGTGGTGGAACCGCCGAAACGACCATGGACCGAACATGAGCGCCTCCATTCGAGCGACAGCTCGTCGTGTGTCGTCGATATATCGGAGACATTCGGCAGCCGTCAAGCCCCGCTGGTGCGGCGAGCTCGAGGGCCAGGTTCGAGCGGGCGGCGGTCCCCGCCCGCTCGTCCGCCGCACCGCCGCGCGGGGGCTCGCGTTGCCGCCACCCATCTCGCGTGTTACACGGGTCTCGCTGGAGCCGCTCGGGCGAACGCGTCGGCCTCGCAGGAACGGGGGCCGCCGAGGAAAGTCCGAGCACCACAGGGCAGGGTGCCGGTTAACGACCGGTCGGGGCGACCCGCAGGAAAGTGCCACAGAGAACAGACCGCCGAACGGCGCCGCGAGGCGTGCGTGGCAAGGGTGAAACGGTGCGGTAAGAGCGCACCGCGCGCCGGGTGACCGGCGCGGCATGGCAAACCCCACCCGGTGCAAGGGCAAATAGGGAGGCGACTGGCCCGGTCTTCGCCTCCGGGTATGGCCCGCTGGAGGCGCGCGGCAACGCGCGTCCTAGAGGAATGTTCGCCGCCGCGGGGAGACCCGCGGGACAGAACTCGGCTTACAGGGCGGCTCCGGCATTTTCTTTTCCGATGGACGGCGTCGAGGGGGATCTGCCGGATTGCTCCGGCGTCCCCTCCGTAGAGCCTCGGCGGCCATTCGTTCCCACACGCGCAGCCCGCGCTCGACCTTCATTCCGAGCGCTCGCTCGAAGCCTCGGGCGCGCGCGTACCCGAAATGACCAGGGGCGTGACGGCGCCCGCGGTGAGGGTGCGGCTCCGGGCGCATGCTCGCTCGCGGGCCCAGGCGCGAGCCGTGCAGCTCTTTCTCAGTCCCAGCTGAAAAATAACGAGCGACCGAGCTGCGTGTGGGCATCGGGCTGCCAAGTGCGCTCCAGTAGGCAAACGGGGGCATACGGATCACCGGCCCCTTCCTCTGCTCACCGCTGACTACCTGTCCGCAGGAAATGCGGTCGGTGGGCCTCCCGTTCTCGCCGCGGAACCAGGAACGGAAGGAGCCCACACTGATTCGCAAGGAACGCCTCACCGCAGCGCTCTCCCTCGCCTCGCTCATCTCGCTCGCCACGGCCTGCGGCGGTGGCGGTGGCGGCGCCCCCTCGTCGTGCGGCGGCACCGCTGCCCCGTGCGAGACCACCGCGGCCGCCGACGCCGGCGCTCCTGGCGACGGCCGCGCTCAGAGCGCGGTCACGAAGTTTCGCGGCGACGACTCGCCGATGCCGTCGTTCGGAGGCTGGGCCCGCGGCGGGTTGCCGGCCGAGGCGGTCGCGCGGGCGGGCTTCGAGTGGTTCGAGACCGGCTACCCGGGCGACACGCAGACGAACGAGGTCCTCGCGAACGCGGGGGTGCGCCCGTTCGCGTACGTCAACCTGGCCGAGCTGGACGGTCAGCTGCGCGCCGCGTCCGGCTACAGCGGCGACATCCTGCGGACGAACGGCGACTGGGGACTGGAGCTCGTCGACGTGACGCATCCCTCGTGGCAGGACTGGCTCGTCCGGCGTTCGGACGAGGCGTATCGCACGGGCTCGCGCGGCATCAAGTGGGACGCGGCAACTCCCGACGTGCCGCCCGGCAAGACGCGCGCGGACGTGAACGACGCCATCGCCTCGGTGATGCAGCGGATCCTCGACCAGCACCCGGACATGAAGTTCATCTTCAACCAGGGGTTCGAGTTCGCGCTCGCGTATCCGCAGTACGTCCACGGGATGGAGACCGAGGGCCTCTTCTCCACCTCGAGCTACCCCGCCGCGTATCTCCGGCCGTGGGAGGACCCGTGGTACTGGGGGCCGCAGTTCCAGCAGATGAAGGCGCTGAAGGAGCGCGGCGTCCCGGTCTTCGTCGCGGAGTACGCGGATCCGTCCAGCGACCGGGCGCGCGAGCTGTACGACGCCATCTCGGCGCAGGGCTTCGTCCCGTACATCACGAGCGAGTCCTGGGACATCCGCGGCTGGGGCTACAACGTGAAGCCGGGCTGGTGAGCCGCGGCGCCGGCTCGCCGGCGGAGCCGGACGGCCTGCGCCAGGACGCCGCGTTTCACGCGGGCCCGCCGAGGGGTACGCTCGCCGCGTGAGCGCCCCCCTCACAGCCGCCGTCAGCGTGCTTCGCCCCTGCGGCGGGAGCGTCGCGTGACCGAGGACGGCGAGCCGCGCGGGCCGATCTGGGTCCTGTTCGTCATCGTGATCGCCCTGGGCATCTGGTACGCCTCGCATCCGGGCGAGCCGCCCGAGCGCGAGGAGGCGCAGCGGCTCGCCCACGAGAGCGCATCTCCGTGACCGGCGGGGCGCGCGCCGCCCTCGCGTACAGGCTACGGACCCGCGCGCGCGGAGCGCGACGGCAAAGTCCGCGCGAGGAGCATCATCCCGTACTGGTCGGGGTTGAAGGGCGAGCCGCCGACGACCGTCAGGGGAGCGTAGTTCTGGCGGAGCCACTGCAAGGTGTCTCCCGCGTAATCGATCCCGAAGGTCCGGGCGCCATGCTCCGACGCGTCGCGCGACACGACGAGCACGAGGTCCGGCGGAGCGTGGCGTAGCGCCTCGAGCATCGCCGCCTCCCCGAAAGCGGCGATCGCGTCCGGCAGGTAGGTCAGGTACGGCGACGGGCTGCTGTGATGGGTAAGGAAGTTGATCATCACGCCCTCGGGGATCACCGCGAGCGTGTCGCCGGGGGCGGCGCGTTGCTCGATCCGCCGCACCATCTCGGCCACGAAGAGGCCGCGGTCGTCCGCGACGAAGGCGCTCGCGCCCGTACCGACCTGGACCTTCTTCGTGGCGAACAGGTTCGACGCCCGCTGGACGTACGCGAGGGCGATCACGGCGAGGAACCCCGTCGCCACGCCGCGGAACACGCCGCCACGCAGTCCTCGGCTCTCGAGGAGCTTCGGGGCTGACCACGTGAACCAGACGATCGCGAGCAGCGACGCCGGCATCGCGAGGGCGAACCCGTAGTGGATGATGCGGGCGTTCAGGAGCATCTTCCCGAGCAGCGCGAGCGCGAACGTCGCGAGCGCGAACCCGAGCGATGACGCGCTCGTCCGCGCCTCGCCGGGTGGCCCCCTGAACGCCCGCCAGGCGTAAGCGGCGGCGCCGAAGAGGACGAACAGCGGCAACGGCCGGGCGACGTCTAACCAGTGCCACGGCGGCACGAGCGAGGTGAGCCCGGCGACGGTGAGCGCGAACGCGCCGACGCTCCACACGAAGGATGACAGGCGCAGCCGGTGAGCCGCCAGCGCCGCGGCCACCCCGAGCCCGGCGACGAGCACGTACCCACCGGCCCAGCGCGCGAGGGCAGCGAGGTTCACGGCGGGCGCGTCGAGCCCGACGCCTGCGAGATAGAAGGGGGTCTTCGTGAGCGGCGTCGCCATGAGGGCCCATGGCGCGAGCGTCACGTGCAGCGCGTCCCGCGCGGGCAGCTTCAGCAGCAGCAGCGCAAACGCGACCACGGGCGGAACGCACGCAGCGCCGAGCAGCACGGCGAGCGCAGGAAAGGCTCGGCGGGTGCTCCGGACTTCTCTCGCGAACGCCAGCCAGCTGACGCCCACCGCGGCCACGCACGCGACGAAGAGCTCGGGCTTGGTCAGGAAGGCGAGCCCGACCGCGATCCCCGCGGCGCCGAGGTGGCGCCGATCCCCTCCCGTCGCGAACCGGTGGAACAGCCAGATCGCGAGGAGCGACAGCATGAGCCCGTGCGTCACGCCGTGCGAGTACGGCGTCACGTAGTTGTAGTTGCCGATCCCGACGTACTGGCCGAACCCGAAGATCGACAGGAACGCGACGCACGCGAGGGTCGCGGTGGAGCCATCCGAGAGGGCGCGGATCAGCGAGTAGAGCAGCCACGTCAACAGCGCGAGCAGCAGGAGATTGAACACGACGAGCGCGCGAAGCTCGGGGCCGAAGATCCGGAAGACGGCGGCATTCACATACGGTGAAAGGGGACCGGTCGCGCCCCACTGGATGTCCCGGCCGAGCGCCTGCCCCTCGCTGAGCCGCCACGCCGCGTAGAGCTCGTGGCCGAAGTCGACGAGGACGTCGGGCCACTTACCCCAGCTGAGCGCCATCATCCCGAGGAAAGTGGCCGCGATGGTCGCGCCCGGTGCCCAGCGGAGGAGCACGCGCCCGATGCCCGAGTTCATGGCGGCGGACTATAGCCCACGGGAATGGGGGAGGTCCTCAGCTCGGCGTCCTCAGCTTCCGGTAGAGCGTGGAGCGCCCCACGCCGAGCCGCTTCGCGGCCTCGTTCACGTTGCCGCCGCACTCGCCGATGACGCGCCGGATCACCGCCGTCTCCTGGGCCTCGCGCGCGCTGCGGAGATCGGCGTCCGGCGGCGCCTCCGGGAGCTGGAACAGCTCCGGGAGCACGGCGCGGAGCTCGTCCGGGCCGACGCGCTCGGGCGCCGCGGCCCGGTGCGCGTAGAGCACCGCCACGCGCTCGAGCACGTTCTCGAGCTCGCGGACGTTGCCCGGCCAGGCGTAGCCCTCGAGCCACGGGAGGAGCAGCGCCAGCGCCCGCGGCAGCACGTCCGGCACGCCGTGGCGGGCGAGCCCGTCGCGCAGGAGCGCCTCCGCGATGGGTGCGACGTCGTCCTTCCGGGCTCGCAAGGGCGGCATGGGGATGGGGAGGATGTTGAGGCGGTAGTAGAGGTCCTCGCGGAACGCTCCCCGGCCGATCTCGCGCTTCAGATCCCGGTTCGTCGCGGCGACGACGCGGACGTCGACGGGGGTCGGGTCGTTGCTGCCGAGCCGCAGCACCTGGCGCTCCTGGAGCACGCGCAGGAGGCGGGTCTGCAGGGTGATGGGCACGTCGCCGACCTCGTCGAGGAAGATCGTCCCGGTGTGGGCGGCCTCGAACAGCCCGGCCCGCCCCCCGCGGCGCGAGCCGGTGAAGGCGCCCTCCTCGTAGCCGAACAGCTCCGACTCGAGCAGCGCCTCGGGGAAGGCGGCGCAGTTGATCGCGACGAACGGGTGGTCGCGCCGGCGGCCCGCGTTGTGGATCCCCTGCGCGACCATCTCCTTCCCGGTGCCGCTCTCGCCGGTGATGAGCACGGTCCCCTCCGTGCCGGCGTACTGCTCGGCGAGCGCCCTCACCGTGCGGATGGCGGCCGAGCTCCCGACGATCCCGGCGAGCTCGTAGCGGGCGATGAAGCGCCGCGGGCGGAGCTCGGAGCGGAGATCGCGATCGACGCGCAGGAGCGTCCTCGAGTCCTGGCAGGTGAGCACCGCGCCCGAGAGCACGCCGCGCTCGCGCACGGGGATGCGGCTCACGACCAGGCTGCGCGCGCCGAGCTTCTGGAAGGAGCGGAGCTCGGCCGCGCCCGTCTCGAGGACCCGGGAGAGGGAGAGCTCGGGCGCGACGCTCGAGAGGCGCTTGCCCAGGAGCTCCGCGCCGCTCACCGCGAGCAGCCGCTCGAAGCCGGGGTTCACGATCGCGATGCGCTCGCTCGCGTCCACCGCGACGACGGCCTCGTCGATGTGATCGATGACGGCCGCGAGCTGCTCGCGCCGCCGGCGCTCCGCGCGCGCGACCTGGGCCATCTCGATCGCGCGCTCGATCGTCTCGCAGACGCACTCGAGCGAGTAGAGGAGGACCGACCTGAGGCCGGCGCGCTCGGCCTCGTCGCAGGCGGGGCCGGGGCCGACCACCACCTCGAACCCGTGCGCCGCGAGCTCCGCGACCGCGGCCCGGGCCTCCTCGGGGGTGACGTAGGAGCGCTGCTCGATCTGGACCCCGCGCAGGAGGTCCTTCCAGCGCTCGAGGCCGGGGAGCACGCGGCGGTGGTTCACGATGCCCACGCGGCGGCCGAGCGTGCGCGCGTGCGCGAGCGCCTGCAGCGCGTCGGTGGTCGAGACGTCCACGAGCGCGACCGGCACGGGGGCGTGGTCGCGCAGGTAGGCGCCGTTCGAGCCGGCGGCGACGAACGCGTCCACGCGCTCGTCCGCCTCGGTGAGGCTGCGCGCCGTCTCCAGCGCGCCCTCGAAGGAGAGGTCGAACACCCGCACCTCGGCGCGGTCGGCGTAGATCGGGGCGGCGCTCTCGAGCACGCGCCGCAGGCGGCTCGCGCTGAAGGCCCAGATGACCGGCTTCTCCTCGCTGCGGAAGGGCACGCGGCCTCCAGCGTCGCCGGGGTGCGCTCGCCGCGACGGAGAGCCGAATCCGGGACGCGGTGTCCCGAGAACGGTACGCGAGCGGAGGTCGCCACGCCAGCGGCGCCGCGTGCGGCGGAGGCGATCGGAGACATTCCAGGGGGTTGGAGGGAGGGGCCGAGGCATGCGCCCGATGGCGCAGCGATTGCTCTCGTATGCCCCAGGCGGCACGACAGCGAGAGGAGCCCCACCCGTGAGGATCCACGAGTACCAGGCGAAGGAGCTTCTGCGCGGCTTCGGGGTGACGGTGCTGCGAGGGAAGCTCGCGACGTCGCCGGCCGAGGCCGAGGAGGCAGCGAGCGCGCTCGCGACGCCGATCTGCGCGATCAAGGCGCAGATCCACGCGGGGGGCCGCGGCAAGGCCGGCGGCGTGAAGCTCGCGCGCTCCTCCGACGAGGCGCGCGATCACGCGGAGGCCATGCTCGGGATGGTGCTCGTCACCGCCCAGACCGGCCCCGCGGGCCAGCGGGTCCGGAAGATCTACGTGGAGGAGGGCTGCCGGATCGAGCGCGAGCTCTACCTCGGCATGACCGTCGACCGCGAGACCGGGCGCGTCACGGTCATGGCGTCCACCGAGGGTGGCGTCGAGATCGAGGAGGTCGCGCGGCTCCACCCCGAGAAGATCCTGCGCGCGGTGATCGATCCGCTCACCGGCCTCCAGGCGAACCAGGCCCGCAGCCTCGCGTTCGGCCTGGGCCTCCACGGCGAGGCCGCGGGCCGGTTCGTCCAGCTCGCCGCGGGCCTGTACCGCGCCTACGCGGCGACGGACGCCTCGCTCGTGGAGGTGAACCCCCTCGTCGTCACGGCGGAGGGCGAGCTCGTCGCGCTCGACGCCAAGCTGGAGCTCGACGACAACGCGCTCCACCGTCACCCGGACCTCGCGGCGCTCCGCGACCCCGACGAGGAGCAGGCGCGCGAGCTCGAGGCGAAGGAGCACGATCTGTCCTACGTCGCGCTCGAGGGCGACATCGCCTGCATGGTGAACGGCGCCGGGCTGGCCATGGGCACGATGGACATGATCCAGCTCGCGGGCGGCCGGCCGGCGAACTTCCTCGACGTGGGCGGCGGCGCGACCGAGGCGAAGGTGGCCGCGGCGTTCAAGATCCTGCTCGCCGACCCGGGCGTCCGGGTGGTCCTCGTCAACATCTTCGGCGGCATCATGAAGTGCGACGTCATCGCGAAGGGCATCCTCGCGGCGGCGCGGCAGGTCGGGCTCTCGGTCCCGCTCGTGGTGCGGCTCGAGGGCACCAACGTCGAGCTCGGGAAGAGCCTCCTCGCGCAGAGCGACCTCGAGATCATCCCTGCAGACGACCTCGCCGACGCGGCCCGCAAGGCGGTCGCGGCGGCGCGGGCGGCGGCGTGACACGGCACCGGGCACTCACCGAGCGGGAGGAATCGTGAGCATCTTCGTCGACAGGAACACGAAGGTCGTGGTGCAGGGGATCACGGGCGCCGCGGGCAGCTTCCACGCCGAGCAGATGCTCGGCTACGGGACGCGCGTCGTCGCCGGCGTCACGCCGGGGCGCGGCGGCACCCGGTTCGAGCAGCGCGTCCCGATCTTCGACACGGTCGCGGACGCCGTGCGCGAGACCGGCGCGAACGCGAGCGTCATCTTCGTCCCGCCGCCGTTCGCGGCGGATGCGATCATGGAGGCCGCCGGCGCGGGCGTCCCGCTCGTCACCGCCATCACCGAGGGGATCCCGGTCCTCGACATGGTGACGGTGAAGCGGTTCCTGCAGGATCGCCCCGGGGTCCGGCTCCTCGGCCCGAACTGCCCCGGCGTGATCACGCCCGGGCAATGCAAGATCGGGATCATGCCCGGCCACATCCACCGGCCCGGTCCCATCGGGATCGTCTCGCGCTCGGGCACCCTCACCTACGAGGCCGTGAAGCAGCTCACGGACCTCGGCCTCGGCCAGTCGACCGCCGTCGGCATCGGGGGCGATCCGGTCAACGGCACCGACTTCGTGGACTGCCTCTCGCGCTTCGAGGCCGACCCGGAGACCGAGGCCATCGTCCTCATCGGCGAGATCGGCGGGTCGGGCGAGGAGTGGGCCGCGCGCTACATCGGGAAGAACGTGACGAAGCCCGTCGTCGGCTTCATCGCCGGGCGGAGCGCGCCCGCCGGGCGGCGGATGGGCCACGCGGGCGCGGTGATCTCGGGCTCGAGCGGGACCGCCGCGGCCAAGATCGCGGCGCTCCGCGAGGCGGGCGTGGTCGTCTGCGAGAGCCCCGCGGGGATCGGCGAGGCGGTGCGACACGTCCTCACGCGACGAAAGACGCGGAGCGCGAAGCGCGCGAGCGCGTCGCCCGGCCCTCGGCGGGCGCGCGCGACGGCGGCAGGCCGACGCGCTGCGCGCCGCGAGCAGGATTCCCCCGACCTCTAGCGCGGAGAACCGGGGATACCGGTGGGCGACACCCGGCGTGCCGGGTAGAGCCGGGTGTCGCCGCCGGACTTTGCAGGGTACGGGCCGTCGCGCGGCGGCGAGCGCCGCGCGTGCCTCAGATGCGCTCCGGCGCGTCGACGGTCCGCTCGTCGCGGACGTTCCCGGTGTTCAGGGTGCCGGCGGGCTCGAACAGGAGCACCTCGACCTCGCGCTCCGCCACCGGCCGGTGCTCGACGCCGCGTGGGACGACGAGGAGCTCTCCCTCCCGCAGCTCGATGGAGCGATCGCGGAGCTCCATCCGCAGCTCGCCGCGGACCACGAGGAACAGCTCGTCCTCGCGCTCGTGCTGGTGCCACACGAACGGCCCGGCGAGCTTCACCACCTTCACGTGCTGGCCGTTCAGCTCCGCGACGACGCGCGGGTGCCAGAAGTCGTCGACGAGCGCGAGCTTCTCCCCGAGGTTCACCTTCTCCATGCGCGTTCATCTAGCGGGCGCGCCGCCCTAGAGCCACTCGTCGGAGCGACGCGGCGTCGCGCGCCACGTCCACGACCGGGTCGCGGCGCGACCACTCCTCGCGCGTGATCTCCTTCGAGCGGGCGAGGTCGGCGCGCAGCGTGCGCTCGAGGTGCCCGGCGAGCGCGGGCGAGTCGGCCACGACCGAGCCCTCCTCGAGCCGGTCGAAGCTCAGCGGGTCCATGTTGGTCGAGCCGATCGCCACCCAGCGGTCGTCCACCAGCACGGTCTTCGCGTGCATCATGCTCGGCTGGTACTCGTAGATCCGCACGCCTGCGGCGAGCAGCTCCTCGTAGCTCGCGCGCTGCCACCTCGCAGCCCGACCGCCTCAGCGCGTCCCGCTGCGCGTCGTCGAACTTCAGCGAGCCGAACGGGTCGACGACGATGCGGCACTCGACCCCACGCGCGCGCCGGAGCAGCGCGTCGGTGATGCGGCGCGAGGGGCCCTCCGCGCCGCGCCAGATGAAGCTCACGATGTGCACGTGACGCCTCGCCGCCGCGATGTCCTTCACCATCGCGTCGAAGACGGCGCCGTTCTCGATGGGCGTGAGCTCGTTCCCCGCGACGAGCCGCGCCCCGGTCTGCGCCTCGAGGCGCGCGTCCAGGGCGGCGGGTGGCGCCGGCGCGACGCGCGCTTCCGGGTTCGCGCGGCAGGCGCCGGCGAGGAGCGCCGCCGTGGCGAGCCACGCCGCGCGGCGGTCGAAGGGCCTCATCGCCCTCACGCTAATCACGCGACCGGGCGGGACGTGGTCTGGGCGCCAGGCGGGGCTGTGGGAGGAGGTCGGCGCCACGCGGCCGCGGCGAATGAACGCGGCTCCTGACGGAGCAGGGGCCCGCCCAGGGAGCACGCGGGCGGGCGCCGCGCGGTAACGTGGAGCCCGCGCCGTCCGGGGAAGCCCGCGGCGCTCACCGAAGGAACGCGATGACCTCACGTAGCCGGCCGCTCGCGGTGGCGGCGCTCGTTGCAGCCGCCCTCACGTCCACGGCCTCGGCCGACGAGGGCCACATCCTCCGCTGTGGAACCGGTGTCCACGCCGGCGAGGCGGAGGGGCTCGTGCCGCTGCCGCAGGGGGACGTCTTCTGTCCGCTCGTCGCCGATCCGAAGGCGATCCGCTCCTTCGTGTCGTATCTGTGGGGCAAGTTCCCGACGAGCGAGCAGACGCTGCACCTCGGCTCGATCGGCGTGGGCGACGGCTTCGCGCTCTTCCGGCTCGGCGGTCCCCGTCCCGGCGAAGGGCTCCAGCTCGGGCTGGAGGCCGCCGTGTTCGCGCAATTCGACCTCGACTCCCCGAGCGACGACCTCCTGAACGCGGACTACCTCGTGGGCCTGCCGCTGACGTACCGGTACGCCGGCTTCTCGGCGCGCGCCCGCGTCTACCACCAGAGCTCCCACCTCGGAGACGAGCTGCTCCTCCGCGCCGACAGCGAGATCCAGCGCGTGAACCTGGCGTTCGAGTCCGTCGAGCTCGTCCTGTCGCAGGAGCTCGGGCCGCTCCGCGTCTACGCGGGCGGCGAGTACCTCGTGAACCGCAAGCCGAGCACGCTCGACCCGAAGCTGGTCCACGCCGGCGCGGAGGTGCGGGCAGGCCCGACGCGCGGGCTGCGGCTCGTGGCGGCGGCGGACGTGAAGTCCACGGAGCAGCAGGAGTGGAAGCCGGCCGTCAGCGTCCGCGCCGGCGTGGAGGCGGCCTGGTGGCGCAGCGAGGGGCACCCGCCGCGGATCTGGAGCCTCCTCGGTGAGTACTACGACGGGCCGTCGCCGTACGGGCAGTTCTTCCTCGAGTCCACCCGCTACGCCGGCGTGGGGTTCCACGTCCAACTCTGACGCCGCGCCGGCTCACCGGTGCGTCAGGGCGCTCGCCGGCGACGGTTCCGTGCCTCGCCACGTCATGGCCAGCCCGGCGGTCTCCGCGCGGCCAGGCGCCCGCCTGGCGTCCAGGCTCGCTTTCGCTTGACATAGGGGAGGGGGGTATCTAGATCCGGATCGGCGGGCATACGCCCCGGGGGTATCCGCGGGCGGCCGAACGGAGGCAGGAGATGGACGTGAGCGAGGTGGCCGTCGTGGCGGGCGGCGTGGCCGCGATCGGCTGGGTGAACTGGTACTTCTTCCTCGCCGAGCGGCGGAAGGCGGCGGTCGCCGCCAAGGTGGGCGCGACGGGCGTCCAGCAGGCGGTGATCCGGGTGGAGGGGGGCTACTCGCCGGCGCGCGTGCGGCTGCGGGCCGGTCAGCCCGCGCGGCTCGTCTTCGATCGCCGCGAGGACTCGAGCTGCTCCGAGGAGGTGGTCATCCCGGAACTCGGCCTCCGGCGCTTCCTCCCCGCCCACCAGCGGACCAGCGTCGATCTGCCGGCGCAGCGCGCCGGGACGTACGAGTTCACCTGCGGCATGGGCATGCTCCGCGGCAGCCTCGTCGTGGAGGAGGAATGACCATGGACGCCACGACGAGGACGGTGGCGCGCGCCGGCGAGGCCGGCGCCGGCGCCCCGACGCTGAAGGTCGCGCCAGCGCGCCTCACGGTCCAGGTCTCGGGCATGACCTGCGCCGCGTGCCAGGCGCGCGTGCAGAAGGCGCTCGCGAGCGCGCCGGGGGTGCTCGACGCGAACGTGAACCTCATGACGGCCGAGGCGACGATCGCCTTCGACCCGAGCGCGGCCTCCGCGGAGGCGCTCCTCGAGCGCGTCCGCTCGACCGGCTACGGCGCGACGCTCCCGCTCGCCGGCGGCGACGCGCTCGCCGAGCAGGACGAGGCGCGCGTCCGCGAGTTCCGCGAGCTCCGCGGCAAGGCCCTCGCCTCGCTCGCCGCCGGCGCCGTCGCGATGGTCGCGTCGATGCCGCTCATGGCGACGCACGCGCACCTCGGCCTCGGCGCGCCGGCCGATCCGTTCATGCGCTGGAGCATGCGGGTCCTCGATCCGACGCTCTCGCGCGCGCTCCCGTGGCTGTACGCCATCCCGCCGCGCGCGATCTCGTTCGGGCTCCTCGTCCTCACGACCGGCGTGATGGCCTGGGCGGGGCGCCACTTCTACACCCGCGCCTGGGCGGCGTTCCGCCACCACTCGGCGGACATGAACACGCTCGTCGCGGTCGGGACCGGCGCCGCCTACCTGCTCTCCGTCATCGCCACGCTCGCGCCCGGTTTCTTCCTCGCGCGCGGCGTCCCGCCCGACGTCTACTACGAGGCGGTCGTCCTCATCATCGCGCTCATCCTCGTCGGCAACACCCTCGAGGCGCGCGCGAAGCGCCAGACCTCCGCCGCGCTGCGCGCCCTCGTGCAGCTCCAGCCGAAGACCGCGCGCGTCGTGCGCGACGGCGCCGAGGTGGACGTGCCCGTCGAGCAGGTCGAGCACGGCGACACCGTGGTGGTGCGGCCGGGCGAGCGGATCCCGGTGGACGGGGAGGTCCTCGCCGGCGCGAGCGCGGTGGACGAGTCGATGCTCACCGGCGAGCCCATGCCGGTGGAGAAGGGACCGGGCGCGCGGGTCATCGGCGCGACGGTGAACGGCACCGGCGCGTTCCGCTACCGCGCGACGGCGGTGGGCGCGGAGAGCGTCCTCGCGCGCATCGTGAAGCTCATGCGCGACGCGCAGGGCTCGCGCGCGCCGATCCAGAAGCTCGCGGACCGCATCAGCGGGATCTTCGTCCCGGTGGTGCTCTCGATCGCCATCGCGACGTTCGTCGTGTGGTTCGTCGCCGCCGACGCCGCGCCCGCGGTGCGCGCCTTCGCGGCCGCGGTGGCCGTGCTGGTCATCGCCTGCCCCTGCGCGATGGGGCTCGCGGTGCCCACGGCGGTGATGGTCGCGACGGGCAAGGGCGCGGAGCTCGGCGTGCTCATCAAGGGCGGCGAGGCCCTCGAGCGGGCGCACGCGATCGACACGATCGTGCTCGACAAGACCGGGACCATCACCGAGGGCAGGCCGGCCGTGGTGGGGGTCGTCCTGCCGGAGCGTGCGGCGGTCGCCGAGGATCGGCTGCTGGCGCTCGTCGGGGCGGTCGAGCGCCAGAGCGAGCACCCCCTGGCGGCGGCCATCGCGGCGCACGCGGCGGCCGCGGGGGTCCCCGCGCTGGAGACGACGCGCTTCGAGTCGGCAACCGGCCGCGGCGCGCGCGGCGAGGTCCAGGGCCGTAGGGTCATCGTGGGGAACGAGGCGTTCCTCGCAGCCGAGGGCGTGGACACCTCACCGCTCTCGGAAGCCGCCGCGTCGCACGCCGCGGACGGGCACACCACGGTGTTCGCGGCGGTGGACGGCGCGCTGGCCGGGCTCCTCGCGGTCGCGGATCCGATCCGGCCCACCTCGCGCGAGGCGATCGCGCGCTTCCGCAGGATGGGGCTCGAGGTGGTGATGCTCACCGGCGACACGCGCCGGAGCGCGGAGGCGGTCGCCCGCGCGGCGGGCGTCCCGCGCGTCGTCGCGGGCGTCCTGCCCGAGGGGAAGCTCGCCGAGGTGGAGCGGCTCCAGGCGGCCGGGAAGGTCGTCGCGATGGTCGGAGACGGCATCAACGACGCCCCGGCGCTCGCGAAGGCAGAGGTCGGCATCGCCATGGGGAGCGGCACGGACGTCGCCGTCGAGGCGTCGGACGTGACGCTCATGCGCGCCGACCTGCGCGCCGTCGCGGACGCCATCGCGCTGTCGCGCCGCACGATGCGGACCATGCGGCAGAACCTCTTCTGGGCGTTCGTCTACAACGTGGTCGGCATCCCCATCGCCGCGGGCGCGCTGTACCCCGCGATCGGGCTCCTGCTCTCGCCCATCCTGGCGAGCGCGGCGATGGCCATGAGCAGCGTGAGCGTGGTCACGAACAGCCTGCGGCTGCGCCGCTTCAGGGGCGCGTGAGGCACGACATGGCGAAGAGCGCGAAGGAGGCGGTGGCCGTGGAGGCGCAGTGCCCGTGCGGCGCGGCGGAGCAGGTGGGGCCGGGCGGGAAGGCCGCCGCGGTCGATCCCGCCACGAAGGACGCGAATCTCAAGCGCCTGCGGCGCATCGAGGGCCAGGTGCGCGGGCTCCAGAAGATGGTCGAGGAGGGGCGCTACTGCGCCGACATCCTCACGCAGATCGCCTCCGTCCACGAGGCGCTCCGCGGCGTGGGGCGCGAGCTCATGCGCAACCACCTGAAGCACTGCGCGACGAACGCGATCCGCGCAGGGGGCGAGGACGCCGAGGCGATGTACGACGAGCTCGTCGAGCTCATGTACCGCAGCGCGCGCTGAGCCTCACCCCGGCCGGCGAGCGGCTCAGCGCGGTGTCAGGATGGCGGGCGACGTCCGGCCGTGCCCGTCGACGAGCGTGAGGAGGATCTGTCCGCGGTCGTTCACGCCTCCCACGTGGAGGATGCGCATGCCTGGGGGGAGCTCGACGAGGTCGCCGAGCCGCTCGAGCTTGCCGTTCCGGTACACGCACCCGTCCCCCGTCCCGAAGCCCGAATACAGCTGACCGACCGCGATGGTGCCGGCCCGGTTGATCCGGTCGAGGCTGATGCCCGCGGCGTCGCTCGGGCGATCGACGAGCGTGACGTCGCCGCTCGCGAGCTCGGCGAGGAACGCCTGCTCCGTCCACTTGAACCTGCGGTTCGCCGCGCCCACGACCTTCCCGTCGTCGCTCACGTCCAGCGCCACCGAGCCGGCGGGGACCGGCAGCTCGCGGGGCCCGCCCGCCTCGAACACGACCGCCTTGCCCTCACGGCTCCCGACGACGATCCCCGCCGCGTTGATGCCGCTCGCGGTGCTGGCAGCGGTGCCGCCCGGATCGAGATCCCGGAGCGTCGTCCCGTCGTCGACCGCCGCGTGGAGCGGGCCGGGCCCCGCCTCCATCCAGCCCGCCGCCCAGCCGTGAACGTTCAGCGCCTGCGGGGTCATCGCGCCGAGCGCGGACAGCACGGCGCCGTCCTCGAAGCGGTAGTACTTCCCGTCCTCGAGGGACACGATGAGCATGCCCTCGTCGTTCATGACCACCCCTCGCGCGCCCCGGTGGTCGGGGAGCGGAAGGGTCACGCGATCGGTCGCGGCGTCGTAGACGAACACCTGCGACTCGCAGCACTCGCTGGCGAAGAGCGTGCCCGCCACGTCGCCGCGTGCGTCGATGCCGCTCCCGGCGGTGAGGGTGCCGTCCGGATGGGAGAGGACCTTCAACGCGTAGGTGCCCGGGGCCCCGAGCGCGAAGCGCGCGGTGACGCTCGTCGCGGCCGTGAGGACGAGCGCGCAGGTGGTCGTCCCGCTGCACCCGCCGCCCTCCCATCCTTCGAAGCGCGAGCGGGCGTCCGGCGTCGCGGTGAGCGTCACCGTCGCCCCGCTCGCGAAGACGCCGGTGCACGCGGAGGCGGCGCAGCTCACGCCCGCGGGATCGCTCGTGACCTCGCCCTGCCCGTCGCCCGCGCGCACGATCGTGAGCGTCACGTTCGCCGGCGACGGCGTCGCCTCGAACGTCCCCGTCACGTCCACGTCCGCGTTCACCTCCAGCGGGCACGGCCCGCTCCCCGAGCACGCGCCGCCGAAGCCCTCGAACGACGCCTCCGCGTCCGGCACCGGCGTGAGGACCACCCGTCCGCCAGCCTTCACGGAGAGACTGCACGTCCGCTGGCACTTGCCGGCCGCGTCGCCCGTCACGTCAACCGAGCCCGGTCCGGTGAGCGCGATGCGCACGGCGTAGCTCACAGGCTGAGGGGGACCGCCGCCGTCCTTCCCGTTTCCTCCGCACGCCGCCGCGGCGAGCAGCACGGCTGCGAGCGCGAGCTCGTGTGCATGGCTCACGGTGCACCTCCCGAGCGCAGCTCGATCGTCCACCCCCGGGCGCGGCCGCTCAATCCGCCTGCGCAGGGGCACGGCCGGCCGCGCGGGCGCGCGTCCGCCGGGGGCGGGTGCCCGCGCCGTGCCCCACCCTGCCCGGCCGTCCGGGGCGGGTGTCCGGGGACCGTCCGAAGAGGCGGCGGGTTCTGGTAGACGTCCTGGCGTGTGGACCATCGTCCCGCCCGCGGGCGCGGCTCGCGCCCTCGCAGTCGCGGCCTACCTCGCCGCCGTGCTCGCGTTCCTGCTGCTGCAGGAGATCGGGCTCCGCTTGCGCGACGAGGAGCAGCGCGCGTGGTGGGCGGGGACGGGGCGCGATCTGCTGAACGTCGCGGGGCTCGTCGCCATCTCCGGCGCGCTGCGGCTCCTGGGGCTGCGCTGGCCCGCGGCGCTGCTCGTCGGCGGGACGCTCACGCTCGCGATGTTCGGCGCCTCGGTGTTCGTGGCGACGCAGCTCGAGACGGCGCACCGGCGGCTGTGGGCGTTCGCGCTGGGGCTCGCCTTCGCATTGCCGGCGATCGTGTTCCTCGATCGCGTCGTGGCCGCGATCGCCCTCGTCGCCGGCGCGCTGTTCCCTGGAGAGGTGGCGCCGCGAAACCCGGGCTGAAGTCCACGCGCGGCCGGCCCATGCAGCGAAGGTCGCACGGGCGCGAGCCGCGCGTGAGGCGGGGAGTGACTACCGGTGCGAGTGGTGCAGCGCGCGCCGCACCTTCGCGGCCACGCGCGCCTTCGGCGTCGGCTGCTCCGCCTGCTCCATCTCCATCGGGTGGTAGTCCGTCGGCTTGAGCTGCGCCGCGGTCACGCCGGCAGGGAGGTCCATGCCCACGTCGCCCGGCCGCTCGATGGTCGCCCACTTCGTCCTGACGATGCGCTTTTTCATGACCCCATGGTGCGCGCCCTAGGGCGAGCGGGTGCCGCGAAAGGCGGGGTCCGCGAGGAGGGGTTCTCCCCGGGGGGCTGCGCGGGAGCGCCGGGCGCGAACTGCTCGAAAGCCCAAAGGAAAAGGGGCTGCCGGTTTCCCGGCAGCCCCTCGAGCCTGCGAGCGTTCCCGCGGTCGTCACGAAGTAAACATCTCGTCGGACAGTGGCGAGGGAATCCCCGAAGAGCATCCGTTTCGCCCCGCCGAACGGTGAGCGATGGAGGCGCCCTGGTGGGCTTCGGCGCGCTCGCCACAGAAAGCGCGCCGATGGCAGCGAGCGCTCAACAGCTCATCCGACAGTGCGTTCAGATGTTTCGCGCAATCGAACGGACTCGACCCGGAACCAGTCAAGACATCGCTGACACTTTGCTCGGGATCTTGGCTTGTCTCCCGCGCTGACGAATCCGCTGCTCGGTGTTTACCCAGGTGACAGGTGGCATCACCGTGTTCTGGGCGAGGGCGTGGTCGAACGGGACGATCTCGAGGGTGCCCAGGTCCACGTCGAAGTACCGGGCGCGCCACAGCAGCTCGCTCTCCTGGCGGAGCCCGACGATGTGTCCGATGAGGGCGGTGCTGAGGAACACGTAGTCGCCGGCGATGCGCACCATCCCCATGCGGTTCACCCGACGTGTCTGCCAGTCGCCGGAGTAGTTGGGGATCATCGGTACGAGCGAGCGCCGCGGCGAGTCGCGGTAGACCTCCGACGGCGTCTTGCCGCCGAGCGCGTCGTGCGGGCGGACCTCGTTGAAGTCGACCATCCAGCGGTCGCAGTCGCGCTGCTGCGCTCTGCGGCTCTTGGCGGGCCTGAGCTCCAGCTCGGAGAGGTCGCGGTGCATCCGCTCGTGTCCGCCGTTGTCCTGCGGCGACGCCGGGCGGGAGCGGACGAGCCGGATTCCGAGCGACACGAGCCAGGCGGAGAGGTGCGTCATCCCTCCTCGCGCCCGCGAGCAGGCGAACGGGCTTCCGTTGTCGCACTGCATTGCGAGCGGCACGCCGTGCTTGCGAAACAAGGCTTCCAGCGCACGGCGCACGTGGATGGTGTGCCGGCTCGGCACGAGCGTCACCGCGAGGACCTTGCGGCTGAATGCGTCGCGCACGGTCAAGGGCTCGCAAATCTCTCGGTTCTGTGCGCGCCACCAGCCCTTGAAGTCGAAGGTCCAGAGGTCGTTCGGCCCCTTCACCTCGACACGCGGACGCCCGGCGACGGTCCAGACCCTCACCGGGTACCGCTTGCGCTTCATCTTCCCGAGGCGCCGAAGCACCCGAGCGACCGTCGACGCGCTGGGCGTGCTCGGGCCGAGCCGCCTCGCCAGGACGCGCGCGATCTTCTGCGGCCCGTAGCTCGGATGCTTGTCCCGGAGCTCGACGATGCTGACCACGATCTCCTCCGCCGTGGCGAGCGGGCTCGAGGCGGGACGCCGACTGTGCTCGACCAGACCCGCGTACCCCTGCTCGCGGTAGCGGCGCAACCACTTGTGGCCGGATTGCCGCGAGATCCCGTATTCGACGCACAGCGCCGAGATGTTCGCGCCGGGCTTGGTCGCCTTCTCGACGAACTCCAGCTTCTGGCTCATGGCTCGCTGAACTTTCCAGGGCACGCCACAGTCGAGCAGCCACGACTGTCAGCGATGTCCTGACTCAAAAAGCGTCAGCGATGTCTTGGTACCGCACCCCCACGATCCAGATGCCAATCGTGAAGGTTGCCGTGGCCGCTGCGATGTAGCCCAGTACTTGGACGCCGCGAGATCCGTACGCCGCGATGAAAGCCACGAAGCTGAACGGCGCGAACAGACTGAACCAAAGCCCCGCCCATGGAACCCACATCAACGCGCCGACGATGACGTCGTAGACGCCGCAGAGCACGACGATGCGACCTCGAGGGGGTTGCCGCGTTGTTGCCAGTACTGCACAGCCAACGTGCATCAGTGCGCAGACGAGTGCCGGGCCAACGGATATCGATAGAACGCTTGCCGATCGCACGACGCCGAGGGCGTTTCGGTATCGCGGCAGGACGGTGAGCCCTATCCCAAGTAGCGCCGCACCCGCGCCAACCCACAATGGCGTGGCTGGGGTACACCTGAGTTTCATTTCCACGGCAGGACCAACGGATGTCGAGTCACGGCTAATGGACGAACCGAAGGACGAGCACGACAAGCAGGGCTAGAACCAGGGCGACAACCGGAAGCGCAAAGGTGATGATGAGCCAACCTTTCCACTCGGACTTGAACATCTTCTAAGCTCCGTGGGGGCCGGTACCACGGAGGCGTCGCGTCAGGTGGCAGACTTGCTCGGCAGTGGCGCAGCCGCTGAGCTTGCAGGTACGCGTACTCCCGGTGGCACAGACTCCCTGCGTCAAGAACAGCAGCTGTGCCGCCACCATCCCGGCGAGCATCGATGACCCCGGTGGTTCCAAGAGTGAGAGGCCAGGGGAATCCGGCCTTTCACTTCGCGTGCGCGCATCGTGATACACTCCCGTGAAACACAAGGACTCGGTCGGGTGCTCGTTCTCCGGGCGGCCCGAATCCCGACCAGTGGTCCACCGGAAGACCCGAATTGCCCGCGGCGCTGTATGCCGCATCGTGCAGCACACGAGCGGTGTCATGGGCTCGCGGCCGAACGCCACACCCGTCGCGTCGATCGCTCTGAGCGTAGGAGTACCTGCAGACCCTCGACCGACACGCCCGCGAACCCGGTAGACGTGACCGGCGAGGGGCGGAGACCGCGAGCAGCGCGAGCAGCGCGACCGCGCTCGCCTGGCGGCGCCAATGGAAATGCCAAAGAAAAAGGGCCGCCGGTCTCCCGGCGGCCCTTCGATTCCTGCGAGCGTTCCCGCGGTCCGCGCCGCCCTGAGGCGGGCGCGGGGCCGGCGGGAGGCGAGCTACATCATCCCGCCCATGCCGCCCATGCCGCCCATCCCGCCCATCCCGCCGCCGGCGGGGGCCGCGGCCTCCTCCTTCGGCTTCTCGGCGATGAGGGCCATGGTGGTGAGCATGAGGGACGCGACCGAGGCCGCGTTCTGGAGCGCCGAGCGCGAGACCTTGGTCGGGTCAATGACGCCGGCCTTCACGAGGTCCTCGTACTCGCCCGAGGCGGCGTTGAAGCCGAAGTTGGCCTCCTTCGCCTCCTTCACCTTGTTCACCACGATGGACGCCTCGTAGCCGCCGTTGCCGGCGATCTGGCGGAGCGGCTCCTCCACGGCGCGGCGGACGATGTCGAGGCCGAACTTCTCGCCCTCGCTCACCTTCATGCCCTCGAGCGCCTTCACGGCGCGCAGGTACGCCACGCCGCCGCCGGGGACGATGCCCTCCTCGACGGCCGCGCGGGTCGCGTGCAGCGCGTCCTCGACGCGGGCCTTCTTCTCCTTCATCTCCGTCTCGGTGGCCGCGCCGACGTTGATCACCGCGACGCCGCCGACGAGCTTCGCGAGCCGCTCCTGGAGCTTCTCGCGGTCGTAGTCGGAGGTGGTCTCCTCGATCTGGGCGCGGATCGTCTTCACGCGCGCCTCGATGTCGGCCTTCTGGCCGGCGCCGTCGACGATCGTGGTGTTGTCCTTGTCGATCGAGATGCGCTTCGCGCGGCCGAGGTCCTTCAGGGTGACCTGCTCGAGCTTGAGGCCGAGCTCCTCGGCGATCATGTGGCCGCCGGTGAGGATCGCGATGTCCTCGAGCATCGCCTTGCGGCGGTCGCCGAAGCCCGGCGCCTTCACCGCCGCGACGTGCAGCGTGCCGCGGAGCTTGTTCACGACGAGCGTCGCGAGCGCCTCACCCTCGACCTCCTCGGCCACGATGAGGAGCGGCTTGCCCGAGCGCGCGATCTGCTCGAGCAGCGGGAGCAGATCCTTCATGTTCGAGATCTTCTTCTCGTGGATGAGGATGTACGCGTCCTCGAGGTTCGCGACCATCCGCTCCGCGTCCGTCACGAAGTACGGCGAGAGGTAGCCGCGGTCGAACTGCATGCCCTCGACCACGTCGAGCGTCGTCTCGAGGCCCTTCGCCTCCTCGACGGTGATGACGCCCTCCTTGCCCACCTTCTCCATGGCCTCGGCGATGATGTTGCCGATGGTCGTGTCGCCGTTCGCGGAGATGATGCCGACCTGGGCGATCTCCTTCTGGTCCTTCGTCGGCTTGGAGAGCTTCTTCAGCTCGCCCACGATGATCTCGACGGCCTTGTCGATGCCGCGCTTGATGTCCATCGGGTTGTGCCCGGCCGCGACGAGCTTCGAGCCCTCGCGGTAGAGCGCCTGGGCGAGCACGGTGGCGGTGGTGGTGCCGTCGCCGGCGACGTCGGAGGTCTTCGACGCGACCTCCTTCACCATCTGCGCGCCCATGTTCTCGAACTTGTTCTCGAGCTCGATCTCCTTCGCGACCGTCACGCCGTCCTTCGTGATGGTCGGGGAGCCGAAGCTCTTCTCGATGACCACGTTCCGGCCCTTGGGCCCGAGCGTCACCTTCACGGCGTCGGCGAGCGTGTTGACCCCCTTGAGGATCGCGTCGCGCGCCTTCTGGTCGAAGCAGATTTCCTTGGCAGACATTCTGATGTGCTCCGTTTCTTGAGAGGGGAAGGCGGGCGACTAGCTCTCGATCACGCCGAGGATGTCGTCCTCGCGCATGATGAGGTGCTCCTCGCCGTCGATCTTGATCTCGGTGCCCGCGTACTTGGAGAAGAGGATGCGGTCGCCGGCCTTCACGTCGAGCGGACGGACCTTGCCGTCCTCCTGGACCTTGCCGTTGCCGACGGCGAGCACCTTGCCCTCGATCGGCTTCTCCTTCGCCGAGTCGGGGATGATGATGCCGCCCTTCGTCTTCTCCTCCTCCTGCACGCGCTTCACGATGATGCGGTCCTGCAGCGGGCGGATCTTCGTCATGGATGCCTCCGGTGTGATCCCGGCGCGCCGCGCCGGGACGATGAGCAGGTCGTTCACGCCGCTGGCACTCGACCCAACCGACTGCCAGCGGCGCGGCGGATCCTAATCACCGCCCCCGAGGTGTCAAGCGAGCACCGCGGATCGCGAAAGCCCCGAAAACGGGCGCCTTTTTTGCCCGCGGCTGGCAGTCGACCCGATCGAGTGCCGAGGCGGCGGCTGGCAGTCGCCCGGCCAGGCTGCTCGAGCTGGCGCGACGCGGCGTGGCCCCCGGGAAATCCGTCGCAAGTGCGGCAGCTTGCCGCAGGAGATCGCAGAGCGTACCGTTCTGGAAGGAGGTCGCTCTCCGCCGGTCGGGGAGGGCGCCTCGTGGAGGGGCGAGAGGAGGGCCCGGCAACCGTGAGCCAGTCGATCCTCGTCGGCAAGTCCGCGCAGGAATGGTTCCGCGAGCTCGTCGCGGACACGCTCTCGACCCGCAGGCTCAAGATCCAGGAGGCCACCGAGTTCTACCTCGTCGATCTCCTCACCCGGTTCCTCGAGACGGAGCGGCTCTTCGTGGAGGAAGCGGACGGGACCGTCCGCTCCGAGCCGCTCGCGCTCGTCCTGCTCCGCGCGCTGCAGGCCGACCGGCGCGCGCGCGCCGCGCACCTGCGCCGCCTCGGAGACACCGCGCTCTTCGTCTCGGGCTTCTTCGGCGACTCGCTCGCGCGCTCGCCGGTGGACGTCGACTACTACATCGCCATGGGCGAGCGGGCGTACTCCGCCCTCGCCGAGACCGAGCGCGGTCGGCCGGGGCTCGACGCGCTCTACGGCGAGCTCTCCGGGCGGTTCGAGCAGTTCGTGGATCTCTTCGCCGAGATCGCGGAGCTCTCGGACCTCCGCTCGAACCGCGGCCTCGTGCGGCTCTACGAGCGCTTCCTCCAGACGCGCTCCGAGCGCGTCGCGCAGCTGCTCCGCGAGCGAGGCGTCGCGCTCTTCGCCGGGCCGGGCGCACGGCGAGGCAAGGGGGAGCTGCCGCAGTGACGCGCGCGGCGCGCGGCCGGGCAGGGCGGACCCTCGCGTTCCTCCAGGGCGAGCTCGAGGCGATCTACGCGGTGGAGGCGCCGCGGGTCGCCGCGTTCCTCGTCGGGCGCGAGGCGGCGAGGGCGGCGGGGCGGGTACCGGAGGCGCCGGAGGAGCTGCTCGTCCTCGAGGAGGACGACGGGGTCGCGCTGGGGCTCTACCTCGACGACGCGGTGATGGAGACCGCCGCGGCGGCCGATCCGCACCACCGGCGCCCCCGCCTCGTCGCGCGCGCCGCGCTCGCGCGCGTCGCCTGCGCCGCCGAGGGCGTCTCGCACTTCGTCTACCTCGCCACCCGCGCCGCGGCCGGGCGACCGGTCTCGCTCCTCGAGCTCGAGGCGCAGGCGGAGGTGGACAAGTTCGCGGTCCTGCTCCTGCACCTGTGGCGGCGCGGGCTCCGCCGGACGAGCGGCGCGCTCCGCCGGCGCCTCTTCGAGCGCGTCCGGTACCACGCCCACCTCGGTCCCGAGGCGCTCGCGCGCTACCGCGAGGCGAACCGGCTGGGCGGCGGCTACGCGCGCTGGCTCGAGGGCCGGTTCGTCGAGGACGCCGACATCGAGGGGCTCCTCCGCGAGCTGCGCCAGAGCTACAGGCTCGGCGGGCGCGAGAAGCTCGATTACCTGGGCGCGCGGACGGCGCAGTGACGAGGGGGGCGGCGCGGCGAGACCCTCGCGCCACAGAAACGAACGGGGCGCGCCGGTGAGGCGCGCCCGCGGGGTGCGACGGCTTGCGATCGCCGCGACCTGCTCGCCCCGACTTGCGGAGGGCGAGCGGAGGCGACTAGCGCAGCGTGCGCGTCTGGCCGGCCGGGATCGTCGACTTCTCCTTGTCGAACTTGCCGGAGAGCGCGTCCTTCACCGAGCGGTCGAAGCGCACCTTGCCCGTCGCGATCTCGCGGAGCGCGAGCACGGGCGGCTTGTTCTTCGTCATGCCCTGGAGCGGCCGGGCGCCCGCCATCAGCTGACGGGTCCGCTTGGTCGCGAGGAGCACGAGCGCGAAGCGGTTGTCGACCATGGGGAGGCAGTCTTCGACGGTGACGCGGGCCATTAGCTCTTCCTTCTTTCCGTTACGGCGGAACGGCGGAAGATAAGAGGGTCTTCGGGTCGGGTCAACCTCCGTCGCGGCCCGCCCGGAGCCCGCGGCCTCCGGGGGTGCGGAAGCACGAGAGATATCGCACCCCGCCCCGGGCGGGCGAGCGGCCGCTCCTGCGCCCTGCCGGCCCTTTACCGGCGGGCGCTCCGCGGGCAAGCTCTCGCGCCCGGAGGTCCCCCATGCCGGTGGTCGTGCAGAAGTACGGCGGCTCGTCCGTCGCCGACGTCGAGAAGATGCGCAAGGTGGCCGCGAAGGTCGCCGCGACCCGGCGCGCGGGCAAGGACGTGTGCGTCGTCGTCTCCGCGATGGGCGACACGACCGACGAGCTCCTCGCGCTCGCGAAGCAGGTCTCGTCGGCGCCGCCCCGGCGCGAGCTCGACATGCTCCTCACGGCCGGCGAGCGCATCTCGATGGCGCTCCTCTCCATGGCGCTGCAGGACCAGGGCGTGGACGCCATCAGCTTCACCGGCAGCCAGTCCGGCATCCTCACCACCGACGCGCACGCCTCCGCGCGCATCGTCGAGGTGCGGCCCTACCGCGTGCAGGAGGAGCTCGCCCGCGGCAAGGTCGTCATCGTCGCCGGGTTCCAGGGCGTCTCCTCGCGCAAGGAGGTGACGACGCTCGGCCGCGGCGGCTCGGACACGACCGCGGTCGCGCTCGCGGCGGCGCTCGGCGGCGACTGCGAGATCTACTCGGACGTCGCGGGGGTGTTCTCCGCGGACCCGCGCGTCGTCCCCGCCGCGCGGCGGCTCGACGCGCTCTCGTACGACGAGATGCAGGAGCTCGCGGCGGCCGGCGCCAAGGTGCTGAACGCGCAGGCGGTCGAGTTCGCGAAGGAGCGGGGCATCGCCATCCACGCCCGCTCGACGTTCGGCGGCGCGGAGGAGACCGTGGTCCGTGGCGGGACGCACCCGGAGCGGATCGCCGGCGTCGCGACGCAGAAGGAGCTCGCGCTCCTCGGCCTGCCCGCCGCCGCGCTCCCCGCCGTGCTGGAGCGGCTCGAGGGGCGCGGCGCCGTCGCCGCGGAGATCGCGATGCCGGGCGCGCGCGCCGGGCTCGTCCTCGCGCTCGAGAACGTGCACGACTGGGAGCTCCTCGCGCGCGCGCTCCGCGCCGACGTGCCCGGGATCGACATCGCGGACGAGGGGCTCGGCGCGGTCTCGGTGGTGGGCACCGGACTCTCCGCCGGGCATCGCGTGCTGCGCGAGGTCACCGGCGTGCTCGACGGCCTCGGCGCGCCCGCCCGCGCGCTCTTCACCTCCGCGCTGCGCGTGACGGCCTACTGCGACGCGCGCGCGCTGCCGGACGCGGCGCGGGAGCTCCACCGGCGGCTCATCGGCTGAGCGCGGCCTCGCGCGGGCGCCGCGCGGCGGCTCCTCCGCCCCTCACGACCCCCAGAACCCGCCGCTCCCGGCGCCGTGCCGGTCCTTGCGGAGGTCGTGGCCGGGGTCGAGCTTCACGAAGCTGCACATCTCGTTGAGCCGCGAGTAGATGCGATCGCCCACCCGCTGGGCGAGCGTCATCGCCTCGGCGTCGCGCTGGAACTCGGGCGAGCGGGTGCGCACGACGCGCCCCGGCTCCTCGGCGGGGGCGCGCGCCTCGAGGAAGTAGTTCGTCGCGAACAGCGTCGCGAGGCCGGAGTTGAAGCGCCGGCTGATGAGCTCGTCCAGCATCGAGCGCTCCCACTCGGTGCCGCGCTCCTTGCCGAGCTCGTCGATGGCGAGCACCGGGACGGAGAGGAGCGGCCGCAGGATCTCCATGTGGCCGCGGTTCGCGTCGAAGCCGGAGCGGATGTCGGAGAGCAGCAGCATGAACTCGACGTACCGCCCGGCGACGCCCTTCTCGAGCGCGAGGTAGCGGAGCGTCGCGACGAGGAGGTGCGTCTTGCCCGCGCCCGGGCGACCGTAGAGGAGGTAGCCTTTCGTCGGCGCGTCCTTGCGGAACTTGCGCGCGAAGTCCTCGGCGACCGCCTTCGCCTTGGCGTGGTCCGGCGACCAGCTCTTGAACCCGTCGAACGAGGCCTTCGCGACGGCGGCGGGGATGCCGATCTGGTTGAACACCCCGATCCGCTCGTCCAGGTGCCGGCACGAACAGACCTGCGCGACCATCGACCCGCCCGACGGCACGAGGGTGTAGCCGGTCTCGCCGCAGCGAGGGCAGGCGGACTGGCACGTGCAGCGCCGGGCCCGCGCGGGCTGCCCGAGCACCTGCTCCACGACGTAGCCGCCGCCGCCGCAGTCGGAGCAGGAGGTCGTCCCGGGGTCTGGCATGGGGGCGGGAGTCTACACCGAACCGCGGAGGCACGTGACCCCCGCCGCCCGCGCCGCGTCGGAGACGTGGGCCCGGAGCGCGTCGCGATAGGCGGCGCGGCTCGCCGAACGCGTGCGCGGGCCGGCGAGCAGGCGCACGCGGGGCCCCAGGGCCGCGCGCACCGGCGGCTCGAGCGAGGTGAGCCAGGCGGAGAGGATGCGGGCGTCGGCTTCGGCCAGCGCGGCGTCGAGCCGCGCGAGCGGGGACGTCTCGCCGGCCGCCGCCAGGGCCAGGGCCGGCTCGAGCGCGCGCCACGCGGCGCGATAGCCCTCCCGCAGCGCGGGCGGCGCGGAACGTCCGGCCTCGGTGAGGAGCGTGCGCGCGGCGCGGAGGCGTGACGCGGCGACCGGCTCCTCTCCCGCCGGTCCCGGCGGCGCGTCGCCCACCCGGCCGCTGCGGTAGTCGCGCCACTCGTCGTCGACGGCGAGCCTGAGCGCCCGCAGCGAGCGAGGCGGCCGGGCGCCGCCCTCCTGCTGCTGCTCGAGCCCGCGGCGGATGCCCCGGCAGACGACGGCGACCGGGATGCCGCGCCGCTCCCACTCGCAGACGAGCTCCTCGTCGAGCGGCGACAGCATGAGCCCCGCGCCGCGCAGCCCGAGGAAGTACTCGGAGACCACGGCGGCGTAGTCGAGCGCGGAGGCGGGGAGGTCCGACACGGCGGAGCGGAGGATACGCGGCGGGTACGACGGGCGCGGCGTCCTCCCCGGCGCCGCCGCGCCGCTTCGGCGCCCGGCCGTGCGAACCGCGAGGTGCGACACGGGCCGCCGGCCCGCCGCCGAAATCACGCGCCGTAATAGCGCCCGTTCGCCTCCTCGCCGATGACGCCGAACTTCGCGCGCGAGGTGGCGAGCGGGTCCGAGCGCCAGGTGAAGCCGAGCGACGGCACCTCGACGCGCGCCTCCGCCTGCGCCGTGGCCTTCCAGCCCTTGAACCGGAACTGCTTCGCGGGGTCGTCGATGGTGACGGGCTCGTCGGTCGCCGTCCAGACGACGGTGACGTCGAGGCGCGCCCGGCGCGCGTCGGCGTCCGGCTCGGGCCAGCGCGGCTGGTCGATGACGGCGAGCCCGGTGAGCCGCAGGGTCGCCTTGCGCCCGTCCCCGGAGACGACGAGCGCGCCGGGCGGGACGTCCGCGATCCAGTAGAGCCCGTTCGGCCGGATGGCGGGATGGAAGTCGTGCACCTTGCTGGCGGGGGTCGCCGACCCCCGGAACAGCGTCAGTCAGAGGTGCGCGAAGAGGCCTCTGCGCTCGATCCGGGTCGTGGGCCAGTAGGTCGCGTCGATGAAGGAGAAGTCGGTGGAGGGGGCGCCCCACACGAGCGGGTTTCCTTGCCCGTCCTTGCCCGTGCCCTCGAAGTCGTTCGCGCGCGCGATGCGACCCTTGAAGTGGAAGATGTTCGACGGGTCCATCCCGGGACCGGGCGACTGGTTGTGGCTGCCGTTCTTGTCGAGCCACGGGATCGCCGACGGCTCGCTCGAGCCGCCCACCGGCGCGGCGAGCACGTCTCGGCCGCCGCGCGGCGCCGCCGCGCGCGCAGCACCCCCGAGTCCCCCGCCCACGCCCGCCACGCCGAGCGCGCCGAGCCCGGCCGTGAGGAGCCTGCGTCTCCCGAAGCCACCCGCAGCCCGCGAACGATCACGCATCGTCATCTCCGCATCTCCGCGCGGACACGTGCCCGCCGCGAAGGCCCTAGCTCCGGCGCGCGCCGCCCGCGCGCCGCCGGAGTGGTCGCCCGGAGGGCGTGGAGGTAACGAGGGGGCCCGTCCGGCGGTCAGCGACCCCGGAGCTCCCGCGCGACCTCTGCCGCCGTCGGCGGCCGGCGGCCGGGGTCCTTCTCGAGGAGGCGCTCCGCGAGCCGGGCGAGCCGCGGGTCGGCGCCGGGGTTCACGCAGAGCAGCGCGGGGGGGGCCGCGTGGAGGATCTCGCGCCAGAGCGCGACGGGATCGCTCGAGACGAACGGCGGGACACCCGCGAGCAGCTCGAACAGGATGACGCCGAGGCTGTAGAGGTCGCTGCGCGCGTCCACCGGCTCGCCCTGAGCCTGCTCGGGAGACATGTAGCGGTACGTGCCGACCACGCGGCCCACCGCGGTGAGCGCCTCCTCCGGGTCGGCCGCCGCGGTCTTCACGAGCCCGAAGTCCATGAGCCGGGCGACCCGCGCGTCGTCGATCATGACGTTCGTCGGCTTCAGGTCCCGGTGCACGAGCCCTTCTCCGTGCACGTACGCGAGGGCGTCCGCGACCTGCGCCAGGGCGGAGCGGAGCCGCTCCACGCGGCCCGGACGGTTGAGCGCGACGAGGAGCTCCGGCGAGGGGGGCGCGAGCCCGCACCCGCCGCTCGACGAGGGATCGGCCGGGTTGGGCCAATCCGTCTCCGTCGCGGGCTCGTCGAGCATGGCGGCCAGGGCGGCGCGCGCGTCGGGGAAGGGGCCGGAAGCGCCCGACTCGGTCTCGTCGTCGGATTCGGCGGCCGAGGCGGAGTCGCCGGGCGGCGCCGGAGTGGGGGGCGCGTCGAGGGCGGGGGAGAGGTACGCGCGCAGGTGGAGCCCCAGGACGAGCTCCATCGCGAGGTACGAGCACCCCTCGGAGAATCCCGCGTCGTACACCCGCACGACGTTCGGGTGATCGAGCGCGCGGAGCACCTCGTACTCGCGCGCGAGCCTCCGGGCCGCGGTCGGGTCGGCCGCGGCGGCGCCGCCGAGCACCTTGACCGCGGCGAGGTGACCGGTCCCGGTGTGCCGGCCGCGGTAGACCGTCCCGACCCCACCGCGCCCGATGACGGACAGGATCTCGTACGGGCCGACGCGGCGGGGGGGCACGGGAATCGAGCATACGCCAACCCTCGCGGAATGGGTCAAACCCGCGCCCTGACTGACGTTCGGGCTCGCGGCCGCCCGGCGACCCGTGCTATGAGCCGCGCGTGACCGGCGAGACCCCCGTCGAAGAGCTCGAGGCACGCGTGCGGGCGAGACCCGTGCCGCGCCACGTGGCCATCATCATGGACGGGAACGGGCGGTGGGCGGAGGCGCGGGGACTCCCGCGCGTGCTCGGCCACCGCGAGGGCTCCGAGTCGGTGCGGGCGGTGACGCGCGCCGCGCGGCGCATCGGCGTCGAGGCGCTCACCCTCTACGCCTTCAGCGCCGAGAACTGGGCGCGCCCGGACGAGGAGGTGGGGGCGCTCATGTCGCTGCTCGCCGAGTTCCTCGAGTCCGAGCGCGGCGAGATGATGGCGAACGGCATCCGGCTGAACGCCATCGGCGAGCTGGACCGTCTGCCCGACGTCGTGCGCGAGAAGCTCGCGGTGGTGCGCGCCGAGACCGCCAGCAACGCGGCGATGACCCTCACGCTCGCGCTCTCCTACGGCGGCCGGCAGGAGCTCGTGCAGGCCGCACGCCGGGCCGCGGCGGCGAAGGGCGCGGCGCTCGAGGCGGACGACATCGAGGCGGCGCTCTGGACCGCCGGCCTCCCGGAGCTCGATCTGCTCGTTCGCACGAGCGGGGAGCGGCGCATCTCGAACTTCCTCCTCTGGCAGTGCGCCTACGCGGAGCTCCACTTCTCGGACGTCCTCTGGCCGGACTTCCGCGATCGCGAGCTCTTCCGCGCCATCGAGGATTTCCAGGGGCGCGAGCGCCGCTTCGGGCTCACCGGCGCGCAGCTCGGCCCCCGCACCTAGCGAATGCCCGCGTTCGACCAGAAGAACCGGCAGAACCTCGTGCTCCGCGTCGCCTCGGCGGTGGTGCTGTTCCCGCTCGCGGTGTGGCTCACCTACGTCGGCGGCTTCCCGTTCGCGGTGCTGGCCGGCGCCGCCGCCGCCATCGCGGCGTACGAGCTCGTCGTGATGTTCGGCACCGTGGGCGCGACCGAGCTGTTCGGCGTCGCGATCGCGGGCGCGATCCCGTTCGTCGCCGCGTGGGAGCCGAGCGGCAACCTGCTGCCCGGGTGGTCGGGGCTCGCGCTCGCTGGCGCGACCGTCTCCCTGTTCGTGTTCTCCCTCTTCCGGCGCTCGCCGCTCGAGGAGATCCCGCGCGCGATCGCGATCGTCACGCTCTCCTGGCTCTACTGCGGCGTGCTCATCGCCTCGCTCGTCGGGCTCCGGCTCCGGTTCGACGTGGGCTGGGTGATCCTCGCGTTCGTGGTGACGTGGGGCAACGACACCTTCGCCTACTTCACCGGGCACGCGCTCGGCCGGCACAAGCTGCTCGAGCGGATCTCGCCCAAGAAGACGTGGGAGGGCTTCGCCGGCGGGGCGGTGGGCAGCGTCGTGGGCGCGCTCGTCACGCGCGCGCTCCTCCTGTCGGACGAGCTCCCGGTGGGGCTGGCGATCGCGGTGGGGATCGGCGGGGCGGTGCTCGGACCGCTCGGCGACCTGGCCGAGTCGATGGTGAAGCGCGCGGCGGGGGTGAAGGACTCCGGCAAGATCATCCCAGGCCACGGCGGGCTGCTCGACCGCATCGACGCGCTCCTGTTCGTCGCGCCGTGGGTGTACGTCTGCGCGGCGTACCTCCGGTAGGGCCGTCCGGTCGCGCCTCGCCTGCCCGTGATAGAGATTCGCCCCGTGAAGCGCGTCGCGATCCTCGGCTCCACCGGCTCCATCGGCGTGCAGGCGCTCGACGTCGTCGGCCGTTTCCCCGACCGCTTCCAGGTGGTCGGCCTCGCCGCGGGGCGCAACGCGGCCCGGCTCGCCGAGCAGGTCCGGCGCTTCCGCCCGCGGCTCGTGTCCGTCGCGGACGCGGCGGCCGCGCGCGAGGTGCGCGAGCTCGCGCCGCCCGGCACCGAGGTGCTCGTCGGCGAGGCGGGGGCGGTCGCGGTCGCCTCGCACCCGGACGTGGACTTCGTGCTCGCGGCCATCTCCGGCGGCGCGGGCCTCCGCTCCACCGCCGCGGCCATCGAGGCGGGGAAGCCGGTCGGCCTCGCGAACAAGGAGTCGCTCGTGCTCGCGGGCGAGCTGCTCACCGCGCGCGCCGCGGCGCGCGGCGTGCCCATCCTGCCGGTGGACTCCGAGCACAGCGCCATCTACCAGTCGCTCGCCGGCCACAACCGGCGCGAGGTGCGCCGCCTCATCCTCACCGCCTCGGGCGGTCCGCTCCGCCTGGTGCCCGCCGCCGAGCTCGCCGACGTGGGCCCGGAGCGCGCGCTCAAGCACCCGAACTGGTCGATGGGGGACAAGATCACCATCGACTCGGCGACCCTGATGAACAAGGGGCTCGAGGTGATCGAGGCGCGCTGGCTGTTCGGCGTGGAGCCGCGCCGCATCGACATCGTCGTTCACCCCGAGTCGATAGTGCACTCGATGGTGGAGTACATCGACGGCTCGATGGTCGCGCAGCTCGGCGTGTCGGACATGCGCGGCCCCATCAGCTACGCCATGACCCACCCGGAGCGGCTGCCACTCGACCTCCCGCCGCTCGACCTCGCCCGCCTGGGCAAGCTGACCTTCGAGCAGCCCGACCCGGCGCGCTTCCCGGCGTTCATGCTCGCGTACCGCGCCCTCGAGCTGGGCGGCACCGCCCCCGCGGTGCTGTCCGGGGCGGACGAGGCTGCGGTCGCCGCGTTCCTCACCCGACGGTGCCGCTTTCCCGACATCGCCGACATCTGCGCCTCCGTCCTCGAGGCCCACGCCGTCGAGCCCGTCAGGAGCGTCGAGCAGGCGCTCGCCGCGAGCGACTGGGGGCGCCGCGAGGCGGAGAAGCGCGTCGCCCGCGCGGGGGGTTAGCCGTCTCCGCGCCCCCCGCCGCGCCTTCCTGGCTCCATCAAGGCGACCAAAGTTTCGGCACGGGTCCGGGCGAATCGCCCGGCCGCCCGGTACGATGGGAGTGACATGCCGGATCTCCTCCTCAAAGCTGGATCGATCGTCCTCCTGCTGGGCGGGCTCATCTTCGTCCACGAGCTGGGCCACTTCCTCGTGGCCAAGGCGCTCGGGGTGAAGGTCGTCCGCTTCTCCATCGGGTTCGGGACCCGCCTGTTCGGGTTCAGGCGCGGCGAGACCGAGTACCGCATCTCGCTCCTTCCGCTCGGCGGCTACGTGAAGATGGCGGGCGACGATCCGAGCGAGGAGCTCGCGCCGGAGGATCGCGGCCGCGGCTTCCTCGAGCAGCCGCCCTGGAAGCGGCTCCTCATCGCGTTCGCCGGGCCGGCGATGAACCTCGTCTTCCCCGGCCTCATCTACTTCGCCCTCATGATCGGGCAGAACGGCGAGCCCACCGCGGGCCCGGTGGTCGGCACCGTGGCCCCCGGCTCGCCCGCCGCGGAGGCAGGGCTGCGCGCCGGGGACCGGATCCTCTCCGTCCAGGCGCCCGGCACGGCGCCCGCGCCGGTGCGCTACTTCGGCGACCTGCGCGACCTCGTGTCGCCGCACGCGGGGGAGCCGCTCACGTTCCGCGTCGAGCGCGACGGAGCTCCCGTCGGGCCGGTCACCATCGTGCCCGCCGCGGACGAGGAGGCGAACCCCATCGAGACCACGCGCCGCGGGGTCATCGGCGTGACGGCGTTCTACGCCCCCGCGGTGGTGGCGCCCGCGACGGCCGGCGCCGCCGGCCCGCTCGAGCCGTTCGATCTGGTGGTCGCGGTGAACGGGACGAAGGTCCGCCACCTCGGCGAGCTCGAGCACGCGGTCCGCGACGCCGCGTGCAAGCCCGTGTCGCTCGAGGTCGTCCGCGAGCGGGCGGAGAAGCTCCCCGGGGCGACGCTCGCGTCCTTCGATCCGGTGAAGCTCGACGCGGTCCCCACCTGCGCCGGCGGCCGCCCGGCGTTCCTCCCCGCCGACCCGTCGCTCTCGACGTTCGTGGCGGCGGTGGTCCCCGGCAGCCCCGCCGACAAGGCCGGGCTGCGCCGCGGCGACGCCATCGCCGCGATCAACGGGAAGCCGGTGCGCTCGTTCATGCGCGACGTGAACGCGCTCGCCCGCGAGTTCCAGGTGGGCAAGCCGGTGGCGCTCACCCTCGCCGACGGCCGCACCCCCACGCTCGTCCCCGCGAAGGAGAGCTACGTCGACGAGCTCACGAAGGAGCGGAAGGAGCGGCTCGTGCTCGGGTTCCAGCCCGATCGCCGGGCGCTCGTGGACGCGCGCGCGCTCGTGGTGGACGAGGTCCCGCTCTCGCGCGGCCCCGTCGAGATGGCGGGGCTCGCGTGGCGCCAGCTCTCCGAGGTGGTGCGCCTCACCGTGCTCGGCATCCAGCGGATCGTCACCGGCCAGATCAGCTTCAAGACGGTGGGCGGGCCGATCATGCTGTTCTCCATCGCCTCCGAGGCGGCGCAGGAGGGCTGGGCGTCGTTCCTCTTCAAGATGGCCCTCATCAGCGTGAACCTCGGCCTCATGAACCTCCTGCCGATCCCGGTCCTCGACGGCGGGCACATCGCGCAGGCGCTCGTCGAGGCCGTCACGCGGCGGCCGCTGTCCCTCCGGGCGCGGGAGATCGCCAACATCGTGGGGATCGTCCTGCTCTTCACGCTCATGCTCTTCGTGTTCAAGAACGACATCGTGCGGCTCGTGGGGTAAGAAGCGCGGCATGCTCGTCGCCGCCCTCGACACCGCCACGCTCACGCTCTCCGTCGCGCTCGTGGACGTCCTCCCGGGCGCGGCGCCGCGCGTCCGCTGCGAGCGCACCGAGCACGCGCCGGCGCGCCCCGCCCCCGGCGCGACCGGCGGGCACGGCGGGCGGCTCCCCGGGGCGCTCGTCGCGCTCCTCGACGCGGAGGGGCTCCGCCTCGCCGACGTGGAGGGCTTCGCCATCGGCATCGGGCCGGGCTCGTTCACCGGGCTCCGCATCGGCCTCGCCACGTGGAAGGGGCTCGCCTACGCGAACCGCCGCCCGATCGCGGGCGTGTCGAGCCTCGCGGCGATGGCGCTCGCGGCGGAGGCGGACGCCCGCCCGGGCGAGGTGCTCGTGCCGCTCCTCGACGCGAAGAAGGGCGAGGTCTACGCGGGCTTCTACCGCGCGGCGGGCGGGGCGGTGGAGGCGGTGCTGCCCGAGGCGGCCCTTCCCCCGGCGGCGCTGCTCGAGCGCGTCGCGACGGTGCCCGGCGCCGCCGCGTTCGGCGAGGGCTACGCGGCGTACGCCGCCGCGCTCGAGGGGCACCTCGCGCGGCTCGAGACCGCGATCGCGGCGCCCACCGCCGCGGCGGTCGCCGCGCTCGCCGGACCGAGGCTCGCCGGCGCGAGCTTCGACCCGCAGGCGCTCTTCGCGCTCGAGCCGCACTACGTCCGCCCGAGCGAGGCGGAGCTGAAGTTTCCGAAGGGGCTCGGCCCCGGCGCGGATCGCTGACTCGGCGCACGATCCCGGCCTGCGGCGGGCGTCCTCGCTCCTTGCGCCTGCGGCGCGCGACCTATGGTGCGCCGGCGCGCCGAGCGCGGACGCCCCGACTCGGCTATCTTCCCACCTCCGCCCCAGACCGGTCCCGACAGGCCGCGAAGGCCAAACGCCCGACGCCCCCATGGAAGCCGCCGTCTTTCGCCCCGCGCTGCGCAACGTCCTCCTCTCCCTCGTCGCCGGCGCCGCCGGCGGCGTCGTCCTCGGCGTCGTCGCGGGTGCGCCGTTCCTGCTCTCGCTCGCGTTCGGGGCGGTCGCCGCCGCCCTCGCGCTCGCCTTCCGCCAGCTCACCGGCCTGCGCGTCGTCGCGACGGCCGGCGGCCTCGCGGTGAAGGGCCGCGACGCGGGGCTCTCGGCGCGCTGGGAGGAGCTGCGGCTCGGGTTCGGGAGGAGCCCGCGCCCCGACGGCTCCTGGCAGCCCTACGCCATCGTGGCGGACGCGCGCGGCCGCTCCTTCGCGTTCGCCGACCTCGCCGGCGCGCGCGGGTGCGAGGCGGTGCGCGGGCTCGACGGCGCCGACGTCGAGATCGAGGACCTGCGCGACGCCCCGCTCCTGCTCGCCCTCGTGGTCCAGCGCGCTCCGGCGTGGCACGTCCTGCCGCCGGCCCTGCTCGCTCCGCCCGTCGTCGAGGCGGCGCCCGCGCCCACCGGGGCGCCGGCCGCGGGAGAGCGGCGATCTCGGGTGGGCCTGCTCGGCCTCCTCGGCAAGCTGGGCGGGACGGTCGCCAAGGCCGCGAAGACCGCCAACCTCGGCTGGGCGGCCGCCTCTGCGGCGACCTACGGCGTCCTCTTCTCCTGGAAGTTCGCGGTGGCGCTCCTCGTCCAGCTCTTCGTCCACGAGTACGGCCACGTCCACGCGATGCGGAGGACCGGCATGAGCGTGCGCGGCATGTACTTCGTGCCGTTCCTCGGGGCGATCGCCGTCACCGACGACGCGTTCACCTCGCGCCGCCAGCAGGCGTACGTCGCGCTGAACGGGCCGCTGTGGGGCTCCCTGTTCGCCCTCCTCCCCGCCGCCCTCTGGCTCTGGACGCGCGATCCCATGTTCGCCGCCGTGGCCACCTGGTGGGCGGTGATCAACCTCTTCAACCTGCTCCCCATCGCCCCGCTCGACGGCGGGCGCGTCATGCAGGCCTTCGCGTTCTCGTTCTCCTCGACCCTCGGGGTCGCGCTCACGATCCTGGGCCTCGGCGCCGCGGTCGCGGTGGGGACGACGCTCGGCTACGAGCTCGTCTGGATCATCGCGCTCCTCGGCGCGCTCGAGCTCGTCGCGGAGGCGCAGGCGCGCGCGGGCGGGCGGGCGCTGCGGCTCCTGCCCGAGCGCGCGCGCTTCGGGCCCGCGCAGTTCCGCTACCTGCGCGCGGTGGCGGGGCCGCCGCTCGGCTCGCCGTCCGAGGCGTTCTTCGTGCGCGACCTCCAGCGGATGGAGCAGGCCGCGAAGGCCGCGCCGCTCCGGCCGCTCGAGATGGCGCTCTTCGGCGTCGGCTACGCCGCGCTCGCGGCGGGGCTGCTCGCCCTCGTGCACTTCATGTCGCACGTGCCGGGGGCGAACGTCGCCGCGCAGATCCTGTCCTGACCATGCACGTCTTCGTCACCGGCGCCACGGGGCTCATCGGGCGCGCCCTCTGCGGCGCGCTCCTCGAGGCCGGGCACGCGGTCACCGCGCTGTCCCGCAGCCGCGGCGCCGACCGGATCCTGCCGGCGGGTACGCGCGTCCTCACCGGCGATCCGGCGGAGGGAGGCGGCTGGGAGGAGGCGCTCGCGGCGTGCGACGCCTGCGTGAACCTCGCGGGCGAGCCCATCGTCGAGGGGCGCTGGACCGCCGCGAAGAAGCGGCGCATCCGCGAGAGCCGGGTGCGCGCGACGGAGCGCATCGCCGCCGTCGTGCGCGCGGGCGGGCCGCGGGTGCTCGTCTCCGGCAGCGCCGTCGGGTGGTACGGCTCGCGCGGGGACGAGCTCCTCGACGAGGGCTCTTCCGGCGGGGAGGGGTTCCTCGCCGACGTCTGCCGCGAGTGGGAGGCCGCCGCCACGCCGGCCGCGGCGCGGGCGCGCCTCGTGCTCCTGCGCACCGGGATCGTCCTCTCTCCCGCCGGCGGCGCGCTCCCGAAGCTCGTCCGGCCGTTCCGCCTCTTCGCGGGCGGGCCGCTCGGGAGGGGCGACTTCTGGATGCCCTGGATCCACCTCGCCGACGAGGTCGGGATCGTGCGCTTCGCGCTCGAGGACGCGCGCGTCGAGGGGCCGCTCGCGGCCTGCGCGCCCGAGCCGGTCCGCAACCGTGACCTCGCGCGCGCGATCGGCAAGGTGCTCGGACGCCCGAGCTTCCTCGCCGCGCCGGAGGTCGCCGTGCGGCTCGCGGTGGGCGAGGCCGCCGAGGCCGTCCTCGGGAGCCAGCGGGTGGTGCCGCGCAAGGCGCTCGAGCTCGGCTACCGCTTCCGCTTTCCGACCCTCGAGGCCGCGCTCAGGGAGCTGCTCGGGAGCTGAGGGCAGCCCCCTCGACCTCGACCTCACCGACGCCCGCCTCGACCGCATCCCGAACCTCGCGCCCAGGAGAACCGCCGTGCCCAAGCTCCCCATGACCCTCGCCCTCGTCGGCGCCACCGGCGAGGTCGGGCGCGCCGCGCTCGACGCGCTCGACCAGCTCGACCTCCCCGTGAAGGCGCTCCGCCCGTTCGCCTCGCCCCGCTCGGCGGGCGAGCTCGTCGAGTTCCAGGGCGACGACCTGCGCGTCGCACCGCTCGCGGACGGCGCGTTCCGCGGCTGCGACGTCGCGCTCTTCTGCGCCGGGGCCGAGGTCGCGCGCGAGTGGGCGCCGCGGGCGTGGGCGGAGGGCTGCGCCGTGGTGGACGTCTCGCCCGCGTTCCGCGCCGACGGCGAGGTGCCGCTCGTCGTCGCCGAGCTGAACGCCGAGGCGATCGCCGCCTTCCGCGCACGCGGCGTGGTGGCGACGCCCGGCCCGACCGCGACGGCCGTGGCGCTGGCGCTCGCGCCGCTCCGCGCCGCGGGGATCGAGCGGGTCGTCGTCTCGACGTACGAGCCGGCCTCCGGCGCCGGCCGCGCGGGCGTCGCAGAGCTCGAGCGCGAGGCGCGGGACCTGCTCGGCCTCAAGGAGCCGGACCCCGCGGCGCGCTTCCCGCACCGCCTCGCGTTCAACCTGATCCCGCAGGTGGGCGCCTTCGGCGAGGGCGGCGCGACCGACGAGGAGGAGGGGATCGTCCGCGACGCCCGCCGCGTCCTCGGCGCGCCCGAGCTGCGCCTGACCGCGACCGCGGTGCGGGTGCCGGTCTTCTACGGCGAGGCCGTCGCGGTGAACGTCACGACGCGCGAGAAGCTCGGGGTGAGCGAGGCGCGGGAGCTCTTGCGGGCCGCGCCGGGCGTGAAGGTCGTGGACACGCCGGGGGAGGGCATCTACCCGATGCCGATGCTCGCGGCGAACGAGGACGCCGTGCTGGTGGGCCGCCTGCGCGAGGACCGCTCGCAGGCGCGCGGGCTCGACCTGTTCCTGGTCGTCGAGAACACGCGCAAGGGCGCCGCCACGAACGCCCTGCAGATCGCGCGGGTCCTCGCCGAGCAGCACCTCTAGCCTCTGCCAAATTGTCAGCCCGCCCGCGCGGGCGCTGCCATTTTGGCGCCCCGCCGGCGCCCGCGCGGCTCGAGCGAGCCGGAAATCGCGAGGGAGTCGGGGGGGATCGTTCCCTTGCCCCCCTGGCGCTCCGGTTGCAGAATCGGCGCCCATCATGCGCCGAGCACTCCTCCTCGCAGCGCTGGCCTTGCCCGCGCTGGTCCGCGCCCAGACGGCGGGCACGGTCACGTTCACGCCCGACAACCTCCTCGGCTCCGCGGACTGCGATCCCGCGAGCACGACGACCGTGAGCCTCTCGTGGGCGGTGGCGGCCACCGGCGTCGCGGGCGGGACCTATCGCGTCTACGCGTCCTCGCGCGCGCCGACCTCCACGACCACGAACGCGGTCAAGCTCTGCGACACGAGCGACGTCCCGGCGGACAGCGTGCGCGCGGCCCAGATCGGCGAGGACATCAGCGCCACCGCCAACCCGCAGAGCGCCGACTTCCGGACCGCCGACTTCGTGCTCGCGACGGGCTACTCCTGCGCGGAGACGACGGCGCGCACGATCTACGTCTGCGTCCACTTCGTCCCCTCCGGCCAGACCGACGCGAGCGCCTCGGCGAACGGCTCGATGAAGCTCGACCTGAAGGCTCCCGCGAGCCCGGCCAACGTGACGGTCGAGCCGGGAGAGCAGGGGTTGCGCGTCTCGTGGGATCACGGCACGGGCGGCGCGGCCGACGCGAGCTACTTCAAGATCCACGCGGTGGCGACCGACGCGACGAAGGACGCCCGGGATCACTGGTCCGGGAAGATCCTCGACGAGACCGGCCGGGTCAGCGGCCGGATCGACGGGCTCACGAACCTCGTCGAGTACCAGGTGACCGTGGTTGCTTACTCCTCGGCGGACAACGCGAGCCAGCCGTCGGAGCCGAAGACCGGGACGCCGCAGCCGGTGGAGGACTTCTGGGAGTACTACCACTCGAGCGGCGGGCAGGAGCAGGGCGGCTGCGCGAGCGGCCCCGCCGGCGCGCTCGGCATCCTCGGCGCCGCGCTCGCGCTGGCGTTCCGGAGGCGCAAGTGAACGCGAAGCTCCTCCTCGCCCTCGCCCTCGCGGCGCTCGCGCTGCCCGCCGCCGCGCAGGACCGCTCCCCGAAGTGGGGCTCGTTCGAGATCGGCGCGGGCACCTACACGCCCGACCTCGACTCGGAGTTCGCGACCAGGCCAGGGCCGTACGAGCGGATCCTCGGCGGCGGAAGCGGCTGGATGTTCCGCCTCGGCGCCTCCAAGGCGATCTTCGCGAACGACCTCGGCGCGATCGAGGTCGGGCTGCGGACCGGGTACTTCCAGAAGAACGGCAAGGGGCTCATCGAGCAGGCGAACCCCGACGGCACCTCGGTCCTCGTCCCGTCGCCGGACAAGACCACCCTCGCCATCGTCCCGACCAGCGCGACCGTGACGCTCCGCCTCGACTGGCTCGCCGAGCACTACCGCTTCGTGCCGCTGTCGTTCTACGGGCGCGCGGCCTTCGAGCGCTACAACTGGTGGGTGACGGGGGGCACCGGCGACTGGTCCAAGAAGGGTGCGACGAACGGCTGGTCCGTCACGGGCGGCGCCGCGCTGCTCCTCGACGCCTTCGACCCCGGGCTCGCGCGCGAGCTCGACAACGACACGGGCGTGAACCACACGTACCTGTTCTTCGACGTCACCCGCGCCCAGGTGGACGACTTCGGCAGCGGCAAGAGCTGGAACCTCTCGACCGACGGCGTCTCGCTGCAGGGCGGCCTGATGCTGGTGTTTTGAAGTTGAGCCTGCCCGGCGCAGGCAGGCCTCGTGCGCCGCACCTAGAGCTTCCGGTGCTTGAGCGCCGGCAGCTCCTGGCGCGCCTTCTCCAGCCGGTCCCGCCGGAACGGCGCGACGCACACGCCCTCGCCGTCCGGGCAGCGCGCGAGCACGACGCCCCAGGGGTCGACGATCATCGCGTTCCCGAAGGTCTGGCGGTTCGCCGAGTGGCGGCCCACCTGCGCCGGCGCGATGACGTAGGCGAGGTTCTCGATCGCGCGCGCGCGCACGAGCACCTCCCAGTGATCCTTGCCGGTGAAGAGCGTGAACGCCGCGGGGATGGTGATCACCTCCGCGCCGAGGCTCGCCAGCTTCCGGTACAGCTCCGGGAAGCGCAGGTCGTAGCAGATGGTGAGGCCGACCCGCCCGAGCGGCGTGGGCGCGATGACGACCTTGTCCCCCGGCACGACGCCCTCCGACTCGGCGTAGCGTGCGCCGTCGGGGATGTTCACGTCGAAGAGGTGGATCTTGCGGTACGCGGCGACGATCTGGCCGTCGTCGGCGATGAGCGCCGAGGTGTTCGCCGTGCGTCGCGGGTCGTCCACCTTCTCGGAGATGGAGCCGGCGACGACGAAGATCCCGCGCCGCCTGGCCAGCTCGCGGAGCGCGCCGAGCGTGGGCCCCTCCAGCGGCTCGGCGCCGGCGATCCGCCCCTCTTCGGGGCCCATGTAGGAGAAGTTCTCTGGCAGGGCGACGAGCCGCGCGCCCAGATCGGCCGCGTCCTCGACGAGACGCAGCGCCACCTCCAGGTTCCGCGCCCGGTCGGCGGTGGAGGTCATCTGGACCGCGCCCATGAGGTAAGCGGACGGCGCCATGTCGATGTCCTTACCATGTTCGAGGCGCGATGAACCGCTACTACACGACGTTCGAGGCCGCCCGCCTCCTCGGTGTCTCGCTGCCCACGGTGGTGAACTGGATCAAGGCGCGCCGGCTCAAGGCGCACCGCACTCCGGGTGGACACCGGCGCATCGCCCGCGAGGATCTCGCGACGTTCATGATCCGCCACGGCATGCCGCTGCCTGCGGATCTCGACGACGCGGCGCACGCCCGGCGCAAGGCGCTCGTCATCGCCGAGCCCGGGCCGGCGCGCGAGGGCGCGGCGCGGCAGCTCGCGGCGGCCGGCTACGCGGTGGACCAGGCGTCGCCGGGCTTCGCCGCCGGCGCGGCCGCGGCGCGGTTCACGCCGGACGTGTTCGTCATCCACGCGCCCGCGGCGGACGGCGGCGAGGTGCTGCGCTCCCTGCGCACCGATCGCGAGCTCGGCGCGACGCCGATCGTGGCGGTCGGGCACCCCGACTGGCTCGCGCCGCTGCGCGAGGCGGGCTGTGCCGAGGTCGTGGCTGCTCCGCCCGCGGACGGCGCGCTGGAGGGCGCCGTCGCGAGCGCGCTCGCGCCGGCGGGGAAGCGCGGCGCCGATGGCGGGCGCTCGCCCACCTCCACCCGCACCCGGCGCCCCCCGCGCCGCCCCCTCTCGGATTGATGCGCCGGAAGGGGGTCGCTATGCTCGATCCCGTTCCTGAAGCGCTCGCTCCCTCGCCTGCTCACGGTCATGAACGCCGCCGCGCGCCCCGCCCTCGTCGCCGCTGTGCTCGTCCTGGCGAGCACCGCGGGGACCGCGTTCGCCGCCTCCGGCCCGGGCGAAACGGCACCCCGCGCCGGGCAAGCGGAGGGCTCCGACGGCGGCGGGCGCCGCTGGGCCTCCGCGCGCGCCATCGCCTGCTACCTGGACGCACACCGGCGGCTGCGAGCCGGCGACGCGCAGGGGGCGGCCGACGCGCTGGCGCTCGCGGTCGCCTACGACGCGGCGAGCCCGGAGCTGCGCGTGTCGCTCGCCGGCGCCCTCTTCGAGCTCGAGCGGTTCGACGCGGCCGAGACCGAGGCGCGCGCGGCCGTCGAGCGCGCAGGGGACGCCGGCCGGGCCGCCTCCGAGGCGCACGTCCTCCTCGCGCGGCTCGCCGTGGAGCGCGACCGGCTCGAGGAGGCGACGCTCGCCCTGCGCCAGGCCATCCGCGTCGAGACTGGGCTCGCGGCGCGCGGCGAGCAGGTCGATCCGACGCCGTGGCGGGTCCTCTCCGATCTGTATCTCGACACCGGCGACGACGCGGCCGCCACCCGCACGCTCGAGGATCTCGCGGCGCGCGCGCCGGAGGAGGCGAGCGCGGGTTTCCGCGAGCTCGGCCGGACGCTGCTCGACCGGGACCAGGCGGGGCTCGCCGAGCGCCACCTCCGCCGTGCCGCGCAGCTCGAGCCGGGAGAGCTCGAGTCCCTCCGCCTGCTCGCGGCGGCGCACGACGCCCTCGGCCGCCCGGGCGAGGCGCGCGACGACCGGCTCGCGATCCTGAGCCGGGAGCCGGACGACGCCGCGACGCTCGCGGCGATGGGGAGGCTCGCGGCGCAGGCGGGAGAGCTCGCGCGGGCGCGCGAGTGGTTCGAGCGCTACGCCCGCGCCGCCGGCGAGGGCGTCGAGGCGCAGCTGCGGATCGCGTTCGAGTGGCTCGA
>NZ_JALCZC010000032.1:0-47181 GCF_022690805.1 Anaeromyxobacter sp. SG66 | reverse complement strand
CAGAGCTCCGCGGTGCTCACGTCGTACGACGCGAACATCGCGAAGAACTGCTACGACTGCCACCCCGGCAACAACGTGAACTGCTACCGGGACACGCACACCACGAAGACCAACGCGAGCGGCCAGCAGATCTGGTGCACCGACTGCCATGGGGATCTGAACCAGCGGATCGCCCAGAACCAGATGGCGAACCCGTGGTCGGCGCAGACCCTGCCCACCTGCGCGCAGTGCCACGGCTCCTCCTACGGGGAGAAGTCGCCCGGCCAGAGCGGCTGGCTGAACACCGGCATCTTCGGCAAGTACCTCAACTCGGCCGGTCACCACGGCTCCAAGGTGCTCTGCTCGTCGTGCCACGGCTCGCCGCACGGGCTCAGCCCGTCCACGCTCGCCAAGGACAACGTGCAGAACATCGCCCTGCAGAACGACGCGCGGGCGATCGGCAACTGCACGGTCTGCCATGGTGACCAGTCGAGCACCTGGCAGGTCCCGCCGCACAACTAGCGAAACAGGCCGGCCGCGGGGTGGGTACGCTCACCCCGCGGTCGCGTCCTCGAAACTCCACTCCAAGCACGGAAACGTTCTCCATGACGCGACGGATGGTGATGGTGTCGGTGATTGTGGTGTGGATCGGCGCGCTGGCCGCGGTGGTGAGGCTCGGTCCGCCGCGTCTGCGCGCCTCGGGACCGCCCCTCACGGCTGCAGCGCTCGACACCTCGAAGACCCTCGACTACCTCGCGGGCTGGGCGCGGCGCGACCGCTGGGACGCGTTCCCGGAGTCGCCCTCGTTCGCCTTCTACAACCTGTACACGACGCGTGCCCTCGGCGGCTCGGTGTCACCGGAGCTTCGCGCCCAGGTGATCGAGTACCTCCGCAGGTGCCAGGCGCCCGACGGCGGGTTCACGGCGGCACCCGGGACCGGACCGTCGCACGTCGTGCCGACGCTGTACGCGACGCGCACGCTGGGGCTCCTCGGCGCGCTCGACGCGATCGACCGGCCGCGCGCGGTGGCGTTCCTCACGTCGCTGGCGGGGAAGGACGGCGGCTTCCGTGGACGCGCTGCCGAGGCGGACGTGTCGCTCGGCGCGACGTACCACGCCCTCGCCGCTCTCGAGATACTCGGCGCCCTCGATCGCGTGGACCCGCGCCGCACGGCCACGTTCCTCTCGTCGCACCGGGCGGCGGAGGGAGGCTTCGCGCTGCGCCCGGGCATGATCGCCTCGCCGGCCGCGACCTTCATGGCGGTGCGCTCCCTGAAGCTCGTCGGCGCGCTCGATCCCGAGACGGCCGCGGGCGTGGCGCGCCACCTCTCGGGCTCCCGGTACTCGGGGAAGGTCCGCGACGGGAAGTTCACCTCGCTCCCCGAGATCGAGGAGGAAGCCCAGGTGCTGGGTGCCCTCGCCGAGGTCGGTCGCCTGGACGTCGTGGACCGTGCCGAGGTGGAGCGGTTCGTGGCGAGCCTGTACGTGGCCGAGAACGGCGGGTTCGGGCCGCAGCCCGGCCTCGGCACGACTCCCCCGAGCACGTTCCACGCGATCGCGTGCCTCGTCGCCCTCGGCCGGCTGCCCGCGCCGGCGGGAGGCTAGGGCTCCCCTTCACGAGCAGCAGGTCGTCCGCGCGAAGTGGGCGGCGGCGAGCCCATCGAAGCAGGCGTCGAGCCGGTGGCGGCGGTCTCGCCCGAAGGTCGCTCGACCGGCCCGGCCTCGGTTTGCGGACGGGCGCCGCTCCCGGCCGGCGGCGCGATGAGCTCTCGCCCGCCTCGCCTCTCGCCGTCGCCCGTCGGACGAGCGACGAAGCCTCCGCGTCACGGCCAGCCCGGGCTCGACGTTCGACGTCCCGGTGCTCACGCTAGAGGCGCCATGCCATCCACACTGCCCAGCCAGATGAAGGCCGCCGCCGTCGATCACTTCGGCGGACCCGAGGTCCTGCACACCGAGACGTTGCCCGTCCCGCAGCCCGGCGAGCACGAGATCCTCCTCCGGGTCGACGTGGCCGGAGTCGGCGTCTGGGACCCGTGGGTCCGGCAAGGCGGTTTCGACGACGGCTCGACACGTTTCCCCTACGTGATGGGGAACGACGGAGCCGGAGTCGTGGTGGCAGTGGGCCCGAAGGTCAGCCGCGTACGCGTGGGACAGCGAGCCTATGGCTATCAGATGGAGGGCGGCTTCTACGCCGAGTACGCCAAGCTCGAGGAGGGGCGGGCGGCCCCGATCCCGAGCGGCCTGGACGCGAGGGAGGCCGGCGCGCTGGGCGCGGACGGGATCACCGCGCTGCGCGGGCTCGACGACGAGCTGCGGCTGCGCAGCGGACAGTCGCTCATGATCATCGGCGCGAGCGGCGGGGTGGGCCACATCGCCGTGCAGCTGGCCAAGCGGATGGGGGCGCGCGTGCTCGCCGTCGCCTCGCGAGCGGATGGTTTGAAGCTGGTCGAGAAGCTCGGCCCGGACGTCGCGATCGACGGGCGAAGAAAGGACGTGGCGAAGGCGGCTCGCGCGTTCGCGCCCGAGGGGCTGGACGCAGCTCTCGTGCTGGCGGGCGGGGACGACGTGAACGCGGCGCTCGCGACGATCAAGAAGGGGGGACGGGTCGCCCATCCCAACGGCGTGGAGCCCATCCCGGAGGTCCCGAAGGGCGTCGAGCTGCTCGCGTACGACGGCACTCCCAGCGCAGAGGCGTTCGACCGGCTCAACCGGCTGATCGGGGACGCGCCGTTCCACGTCGAGCTCGGGAAGCTCTACGAGCTCGAGGAGGCCGCCCAGGCTCAACGGGACGTCGAGAAGCACCACCTGGGAAAGCTCGCGCTGCGTATCCACTGAGGCGGAGACCCGTCGAGCTGGATGGCTGCTGCGGTGCACGACCCCACCAACCGGGCTCCGCGCTGGGGCGGCCGCCCGGCCGGAACTCTCACCGCCGCCGGCTCGCCAGGGGCTCGATCACCGCGCCGCCACCCACCGCGCTCCGCACTTCGGGCAGACGTACGTCGCCATGTTGCCGATGGACTGCTCGACGACGCCTTCGGCGCCGCACTTCGGACACTTGTTCGTCGGCTGAGTCGGGGCAGGGACGTGGACAGGCATGGCGGAAGAGTCTACCCCGCCTGCGCGCCGTCGCCGACGCGCCGTCGAGTCACGGTTCCGGTTCGCTTGGCGGTGCCGCCGGGCGGTGGTCATGTTGTGCGCGGCCCGCCCGCCTCGCGCAGGCGTGCGCGGTCGGACGCACCCGGAGAGCGGAGGTGGGCCGTGGCGAGGACGATGCGAGCAGTCGAGATCACCAGGCCCGGATCGGGCTTCACGCTCGTGGAGCGCCCCGTGCCCGAGCCAGCGGCGGGACAGGTCCGCATCGCGGTCGAGGCGTGCGGCATCTGCCACTCCGACGCGTTCGTGGCGGAGGGCTCCTATCCCGGCCTCGTATACCCGCGCGTCCCCGGTCACGAGGTGGTCGGCCGCGTCGACGCCGTCGGAGCAGGCGTGGTCGTCTGGCGCCCGGGGCAGCGTGTCGGAGTGGGCTGGCACGGAGGGCACTGCGGGGCGTGCGAGGCGTGCCGCTCGGGCGACTTCATCCAGTGCGAGCGTGGGCTCGTCTGCGGCTTCAGCTACGACGGCGGGTACGCCGAGCAGATGGTCGCCCCGCAGGAGGCGCTCGCCGCCATCCCCGACGCGCTCGACTCGGTCGCCGCCGCTCCGCTGCTCTGTGCGGGCGTCACCACGTTCAACTCGCTGCGAAACAGCGGCGCCCGGGCGGGCGACCTCGTGGCGGTGCAGGGCATCGGGGGGCTGGGGCACCTCGGCCTGCAGTACGCCCGCAAGCTCGGGTTCCGGACGGTCGCGCTCTCGCGCGGCGCAGACAAGCGCGCGCTCGCGCTCGAGCTCGGCGCGCACGAGTACGTCGATCAGGAGGTCGGGGACGCGGCGGCCGCGCTCAAGAAGCTGGGCGGCGCGCGCGTGATCCTCGCCACGGCGCCGAACTCTCAGCTCATGTCGAGCCTCTTCGACGGCCTGGGACGCGACGGTACGCTGCTGGTGGTCGGCGCGAGCGCCGATCCGATCCAGGTCTCGCCGTTCCAGCTCATCGGCGCCCGGCGGCGGGTGCAGGGCTGGCCGAGCGGTACGGCCAAGGACTCAGAGGAGACCCTGGCCTTCAGCGCGCTCAACGCGGTGGCCTCGCGGAACGAGACGTTCCCGCTCACGGCGGTGAACGAGGCGTTCGAGCGGATGATGTCGAACCGCGCGCGCTTCCGGGTCGTGCTGAAGGTCCGGCAGTAGCCTCGGCAGCGCCGTACGCGCGGCCGGGGGGATGGCAGCAGCGGAGCGGCGCACGGCCTGCGCCTCGAGCGCCAGCGCCGACGCACGCGCTGAAGCCGGGAGCCCGGCGGCCGATCTGCACGTCTGCCCAGCCCGACTCCGGACTCGGCGTGGAGTTGCCATTCAGCCCACTTGTGTCACGCCCCGCCGGTGATGAGTCTGCGCCACCCCTAGACACCACGCCTCGCCTACCAGGAGGCGTCATGGACCGGCTCGCGCAGAAGAACAGGGAAAAGGTCATCGACCTGCTGATGGAGCGCCTGAGTTTCGAGCGCGCCGGAGTGAAGCTCTACGACAAGGTCCTGGAGCGGATGCGCGAGTCGAGCGGCGCGCGGAGCGGGCGTCACGGCGACGGCGACTACACCACCTACGGTCTGAGCGGCTATCGCGCCGGCGACGTGGACCGCGGCGTGCACGAGGACCTCGACCGGGAGCAGGGCGGGATCGCGCACCCCGACCGCGAGCGCGAGCGAGAGGAGCGCGTCGTCGCCGAGATGCTGCCACTGGTGGAGAAGATCCGCGCCCAGGAGAAGGAGCACGAGGAGTGGTTGAAGAGCAGCATCCGGCGGCTCGGCGGCGACGACAAGCGGATGACGGAGATGGCAAACGTGACGGCGCGTGAAGCGGCCGGCATCGAGAAGGTTGTCATGAAGGATCCGCAGCTCCCGCACCTGTTCCACGCGCTCCTCGCGGCGGAGCACGTGGACACGGCCGGGTGGGACCTCCTCCTCGTGCTCGCCGGCGAGGCAGGCGACGGCGCCGCCGAGGAGGAGTTCAGGAAGCGCCTGCAGGAGGAGGAGCGACACCTCGCCTTCCTGCGCGAGGCGCTGCGCACGTTCTCGGCCCACGAGGTGCTGGGCGAGGAGCTGCATTCGCCCACGCCACCGGTCTGATCCCGGCGCGGGCGGTCGGGCCCGGCGCGAGGTCGCATTCGAGGTAGAGATGAGGGCCATGACGGTGCTCATCGTTCGCCTCGGCAGTCCACGCGCCGCCGGAGAGGGCCTCCGGATCGGTACGGTGCGCCGCCCGCCGCGCGGCGTGCCCGCGGCCCGCTTCGCCCCGGACGACTGGTACGACGTCTGGTACCCGAACCTCGCGCCGAGCACCGAGACGATGAAGCTCGGCAAGGCGGCGCGGACCGAGCGGGAGTGGGCGCTGTTCGCGAGGAGGTTTCGCGCCGAGATGGCCGAGCCCGCCGCGAGCCGCACGCTCGACCTGCTCGCTGCGCTCTCGCGCACGGCGAGCTTCTCGGTAGGGTGCTACTGCGAGGACGAAGCGCGCTGCCACCGGTCGGTGCTGCGCGCGCTGCTCGGGGAACGCGGCGCGAAGATGGGGTGACGAGCGCTGCCGGCAGCGCGTTCTGCGCGGGGCGCCAGGACGCGGCCGGTGCGGGTCTCGCGTTCGGCCGAGCCGGCGGTGTCGAGCGTTGACCGGAGCCGGGGCACGCCTCAGAACAAGAGCGCGATGCCGCCCGGTGCTGGCACGAGATCCACGCCGCGGCGCCGGCGCGGACCCGATCTGCGATGAAAGAACCAGGGGATCGCGAACCCGACCGCGCTTCCGACGGCCGCGCCCGCGGCGACGTCGGTGAGCCAGTGCGCGTCGCCGGCCATCCTGAGGTATCCCACGCCGGACGCCAGCGTCAGCCCGACTCCCCAGGCCCATGGCGCCCACGATCGGCCCCGGATGGTCGCGACCGTCGCGGTCGACGTCGCGAGCGAGAACGCGAACGAGGTGTGGCCGGAGTAGAAGCTGCGGTCGCGCGATCCCGGCATGAACGTGGAGCCGCCGGCGGGGCGAGGCCGTGCGAAGCCGTCCTTCGCGGCGTTGACGAGATCCGACGCGATCGCGACGGACTCCCCGACGACGAGCAGGTCCTCGAAGAACGTCCGGCGCGTCCCGTCCTGCGCCGCGCCGAGCGCGGAGAGCGTGAGCGCACCCGCCGACAGAACGCCGGAGTCGATCACGTCCGAGAGGTGCCGGGCGCGAAGCTCCGCGCGCGCGCCGGTGAGCCGGAGCGCGTCGCGTGCTGCCTCGTCGAGGCCATTCACGGCGCAGAATCGGCACTGGCTCGGCGAGAGCCGGGGGAGGGCGAGGCCCGCGGCGAGGGCCCCCGCGAGGAAGGTCACCGAGACGTCGAGGCGTGGGTGGACGACGAGGTCGTCGGCGGAGGGAGCGGCGGGCCAGGCGATGAAGGCCCATGCGGCCAGCGCGACGGTCAGCGGACGCTTCATCACCGGAACTTTGGGCTCACAATGAATGAGCGCCACGGGAGAGCGGGGCTGACGCACCCGGGAGCGGCTCCTCCCGGTGCCGTGGGCCGGGCGCGCGGAGCCGCGGGCTCGGGTTCGACCGCGGCGACGGAGCTCGGCCGAGGCAGGAGCATTCGGGCGCCCGGACGTCCCATCGACGCTCGCGGACCTTTCGCACCCGAGCTCGTGGACGCCCATTCGCAGCGCGTGCAGTCGATGGCCCCTCCCGCGCGAAGGGGCGAGCGAACCCCGGTGCGGAGAACGCGGCGATGCGTCCCCGGCGCCCGTCCGGAGACGCATCGCCGTTCGAGGTTCAGTGCACGGAACGCGGCGGAGGGAGATACGCGTACGGGCGCGCGTCGAGCCAATGCCAGGCATTGCCGCTCTTCCTGGCGAGCATCACGACGTGCAGCTTCATCGTCCTGGTCGAGCCATCCGGCATCCTGAAGTTCTGGAGCTCGTGATCGAGGTCCATGAACGCGAGGTCGTCCCCCATGCGCCGCACGGAGGAGATCGCGAACCGCGAAGTCGTGCCTGCGAGGATCGTCTCGCAATCGTGACGGTACGCGGCCGCGACGCCGGAGCGACCGTTCCCGACCTCTCCGGTGGGGGTGATGAGCGTGCCGTCCTCGGTCCAGAACGCCGCCACCGCCTCCACGTCGAACCGGTTGAACGCCTCGTTGAACTTCCGACACGCAGCTTCGAGCGATGGATCCGCCTTGTAGGGCTGCGTCCCGACTTCCTGCGTCGTTTCCATGAGCACACCTCCGTACGACCTAGGTCGTGGCGGTTGCGGCGGAAATGCTCGAGCGCAAATGCCAGGCGGGGGCGCCGGATCGGGTGAAAGGATCCCGCGAGGTCGGTTGGCCGTGACGTCGGCGCGAGGGCGGCGGTGCGACCAGCAGGCGCCGGTCGCCTCCTGATATGGATACACGATGCCACTGAAGCCGAGTGCTCAGAGGGTCCAGGACGCGCTGCGGGGCGCCGGCTTCGCGAACACCGTGATCGAGCTGCCCGACTCCGCTCGGACCGCAGCAGAAGCGGCGGCTGCGGTCGGTTGCGACGTGGGGCAGATCGTGAAGTCCCTGCTCTTCGAGGCGAAGCCGAGCGGACGCGCGGTGCTGGTCGCGGCGAGCGGGAGCCACCGCGTCGACGAGCAGGCGGTGTCGGCGGTGATCGGCGAGCGCATCGCACGCGCCTCGGCCGACTTCGTTCGCGAGCGCACCGGGTTCGCCATCGGCGGCGTGCCCCCCATCGGACATGCGCAACCGCTCCTGGCCGTGGTGGACGAGGCGCTGCTCGCGTACGAGCGCATCTGGGCGGCGGCCGGCCACCCCCACGCCGTGTTCGAGCTGACGCCCGCCGAGCTCGTGCGGATGACGGGCGGGAGGGTCGCGCGGCTCGCGGCGGCGGAGCCATAGCGCTTCGAGGAACGCGTAGGCCGCGCGAGCTCTCCGTACGAAGAGCGCGCCACCGGGCGGTCCCTCGACTAGGCTGCAGGCGCCATGTCATCCAGCCTGGCTGCCGTCGTGCTCGGCCTCGCCTCCGCCGCATCATGGGGAGCGGGGGACTTCACCGGGGGGATCGCCTCGAAGCGAGCGCCGGTCGTCGGCGTCCTCGTGCTCGGCCAGGCCGCTGGCGTGACGCTCATCTTCGCGGCGGCGCTGCTCCTTCACGAGAGCGTCCCCGCGCCCGCCACCCTCGCCTGGAGCGTCGCAGCGGGTGCTGCGGGAGCGGTCGGCCTCGCCGCGCTCTACCGCGCGCTCGCGGTGGGGCGCATGGCGGTGGTGGCGCCCGTCTCGGCGGTCCTCTCGGCGAGCATCCCGGTGGTGTGGGGCGCGCTCGCCGAAGGGATGCCGTCGGGCTCGAAGCTCGCCGGCTTCGTGCTCGCGCTCGCTGGCATCTGGCTCATCGCGCGCGCGGGGCCGCCCGGCGGCGGGACGGAGGGACTCGGGCTCGCCCTCGTCGCCGGCTGCGGCTTCGGCGCGTACCTGGTGCTGATGGACCGCGGTGCGCAGGGGGGAACGTTCTGGCCGCTCGCGGCGGCGCGCGGGACGTCGTTCGCCCTCGCGGTGGTCGTCGCCGGGGCCCGCCGGCGTCCGTGGGCGCCTCCGAGGCACGCCGTGCCGCTCGTTCTCCTCTCGGGGGTGCTCGACGCCGGCGGCAACGCCTTCTTCGTCCTGGCGACGCAGGCCGGCCGCCTCGACGTCGCGGCCGTCCTGGCGTCGATGTACCCGGCGAGCACGGTGGCGCTCGCGGCCGGGCTCCTTCGGGAACGCATCACCCGGCCGCAGTCGGCGGGCATCGTCGCGGTCCTGGGAGCGATCGCCCTGATCGCGGGGTGACGCCCGAGCGCGCGGCGTCGGAGGGAGGCTGGCTAGAACCGCGGAGCCCCGTAGCTCCGCTCGAACAGCGCACGGATCGCCGCGCGACCGTCGTCGGAGAGGTCTCGCGTGCCGGTGCCCGCGAACCTCTCGCGCCTGATGGCGGGAGGCTCCTCGGCGACCCAGTCCCGCTCGTTCCACCGGAACCAGCGCTTCTGCTCCTGGTCGAAGAGGTGGACCGGCTTTCCCCAGTGCCGCGCAAGCTCCACGGCCCAGCCCGTCGCGCCGTGCGCCGGCTCGTCGGCGGCGACGGCGCCGACGGCGAACACCTCGCCGGCCGTGCTCACCTGGTGCCAGATCGCCTGGAGCACGCGCCGCTGCTCCCCCGGCTCGGGGAGCGCACGGTGCAGGTGCGCCTTCAGGTAGGCGGCGCTGACCTCGCCCACCTTGAGCTCGTCCTCGCTCAGCTCGACGAGCCCGCGCGTCCGCGCGAGGTCGTGACGGCCGCCGAACGTGAAGTTCACCTCCCGGACGCCCCATCGTTCGGCGCAGGCGCCGAACTCCTCCTCGGCGCCCGCGGAGCCGCTCGCCAGCAGCGTGAACGACTCCGGGGAGAGCTCGTCCGGCGCCGAAGCCTCGTCGTCTCTCGGCGGCCGCAGCCGGCCGCCCTCGAGCACGAGGGGGACCTCGATCCCGGGGAACCGCTCGAAGTCCTTCGCCAGCGTCAGCCGGGCATGCCGTCCGTGCGGCTCGAGGGAGATGGCGACGTCGACGAGCGCGGCGCACTCGTCCGACAGCGGGGCGATGCGCCGGGCGCCGGCGAGCTCGCGGGCTCGCGCCGTCATCCAGATCTCGGCGCCGACGCGGGCCGCGCTCGCCTTGAACCCGCCGACCGTGGCGGCGCACGCGGGCTGTTCCCAGGCGAAGCCGTCGACGAGGATGGCGCGGGGACCGTGCTGGAGGTGCGCCTGGAACGCGGCCAGCGCCTCCTCGAGCCCCCGCACGCCGAAGGCGCGCTCCACCGACGACCAGATGAGCCGCCGGTGGGCGATGGCCTCGCGCACGCCCCCGCGGTCGGCCAGCCCGACACCCTCGGCGAGCTCGTCGAAGAGCGCGTCGTAGCGCGCGGAGACGTGCTCCACGGATTGGCCGACCGCGACGTGGAGGACCGGCTTCTCGCGCAGCAGGGCGTCCAGCCCGAGCTGCACGAGGCAAGCAGACTTCCCGACGCCCGCAGGCGCCACGATCACGCCCAGGTGACCCTTCCCGAGCCCGCCGCGGATGGAGCGGTCGAGTATCCGCAGCGGGCTCTGGAGGATCGCTTCCTGCCGGATCATGGGCGCCGGACGGGATCTACTTCTTGCCGCCCTCCGCGGCCTTCTTGCCGGCCGCCTTGGACATGAGCTCCTCGGCCATCGCCGTCGGGACCGGCAGGTACCGGGAGAACTCCATGCTGAACTCCGCCTTGCCCTGCGTCGAGGACCGGAGGGTCGTGGAGTACCCGAACATCTCGGCGAGGGGCACCTCGGCCTCGATGCGGACCAGCCCGCCGTCCTCCTGCGAGCCGACGATCATCGCGCGCCGCTGCATGAGCGTGCCGAGGACGCCGCCGGAGAACTCGGAGGGCGTCTCGACGCCGACCCGCATGATGGGCTCGAGCAGGCGCGGCTTCGCGCGATCGAAGCCCTCGCGCCAGGCGCCGCGCGCGGCCTCCTGGAAGGCGATGTCGGACGAGTCGACCGCGTGGCTCGCGCCGTCGTTGATGACGACGCGCACGTTCACCACGGGGAAGCCGAGCAGCCGCCCCTTGCCGAGCATCGAGCGGAAGCCCTTCTCGACCGCGGAGATGAACTCGCGGGGGATCGCGCCGCCCACCACGTCGTCGACGAACTCGTACGGCTGCTCGCAGGGCTCGATGTAGCCGCACACCCGGCCGAACTGCCCCGACCCGCCGGTCTGCTTCTTGTGCGTGTAGGCGAACTCGGCGCGCTGGCTCACGGTCTCGCGGTAGGCGACCTGGGGCGGGGACACCTCGACGAGCGCGTTGTACTCACGCTTCATGCGCTCGATGTAGACCTCGAGGTGAAGCTCGCCCATCCCGCGGATGATCGTCTCGCCGCTCTCCTCGTCGATGCCGGCGCGGAACGTCGGGTCCTCGCGGGTGAAGCGCCGGAGCGCCTTCCCCATGTTGGTCTCGCTCTTCGAGTCGGCCGGCTTGATGGAGAGGGAGATCACCGGATCCGGCACGTGCATCGAGGTCATGTTGAGCTTGACCTTGCCATCGGTGAACGTGTCGCCGGAGTTGCACTCGATGCCGAACATCGCGACGATGTCGCCGGAGCCGGCGGCGTCGATGTCCTCCATCTCGTCGGAGTGCATGCGCACGAGCCGTCCGACCCGGTGATCCTTCTTCGTGCGCATGTTCGTGATGAACATGTCGCGCGAGAGCCGGCCCTGGTAGATGCGCAGGTACGTGAGCTGACCGTACCGGCCGTCCTCGAGCTTGAACGCGAGCGCCACGGTGGGCTTGTCGTTGTCGATCGAGAGCACGACCTTCTGCTCGTCGGCGGCGAGGTCGTGGGCCTCGTTGACCACCTCGGTGGGATCGGGGAGGTAGTCGACCACGCCGTCGAGCAGCTTCTGGACGGCCTTGTTCTTGTACGCCGAGCCCATGAACACGGGCGTGAGCTTCAGCTCGATCGTGCCCTTGCGGATCGCCGCCTTGACGAGCTCCTCGGTGACCCGATCCTCGAGGATCGCCTCGGTCAGCTCGTCGGAGAACATCGACGCGGCGTCGAGCATCTCCTCGCGCGCCTTCGCCGCCTGCTCCTGCAGCTCCGCGGGGATCTCCGACTCGGTGATGACCTCGCCGTCCTTGCCGCTGAAGCGGACCGCCTTCATGGTCACGAGGTCGACCACGCCCTCGAACTTGTCCTCGAGGCCGATCGGGAGCTGCATCAGCACGGGGTTGTGCTGGAGCTTCTCGCGGAGCTGATCCTTCACGCGGAGCGGGTTCGCGCCGGAGCGGTCGCACTTGTTGACGAACGCGAGGCGCGGCACCCTGTAGCGCCGCATCTGGCGGTCGACGGTGAGCGACTGGCTCTGAACGCCCGCGACGGAGCAGAGCACCAGGATCGCGCCGTCCAGCACGCGCAGCGACCGCTCGACCTCGATGGTGAAGTCGACGTGCCCGGGGGTGTCGATGATGTTGAAGTGGAGCCCCTTCCACTCGCAGTGCGTCGCGGCGGAGGCGATGGTGATGCCGCGCTCGCGCTCGAGCTCCATCGAATCCATCTTGGCGCCGACGCCGTCCTTGCCCTTCACCTCGTGAATGGCGTGGATCCGGTTCGTGTAGAAGAGGATGCGCTCCGTCAGCGTGGTCTTGCCGCTGTCGATATGGGCCGAGATCCCGATGTTCCGGAGCTTCGAGAAATCCGTGTACACGTCTTACCTCCACCTGCGGGGCGGATTGAGCGATATGGGCGATTCGGTGCGCGGCGCCGCTCGCCGGCGAACCGGCTGGCCAGCATGGGCGCCGCTCGTGTCGAACCCGTCGGGCGTGGCCGGAATTTCGCGCCAGCGGGCCGACGGGTGTGGACCTGTACGCCGTTCACCCACCTCGACGGCGTCGCGCGCGCGCACCCTGGCACAACCGGTGGCGTTTCGCAACCCGGCGCCGATCCGCTCGACGCCCCATGCGCAGGAGCGTCTCCGCGCTTAATGTCCGCCCATGCGGAAAGGGTTCGTGCACGAGGCATCGATCGAGCTCGAACGCGATGGCGACCCTCAGGCCCCGGGCGCAGCGGTGACCGTGAACCTGTGCGGCCATTGGGAGCACGAGGGCGCGTGCCGCTGGCCCCACCAGTCGAACGTCGGCAGCCGCTCCGGTCGGAGGATTGGCTTGCGAGTCGTCTTCGTCGCCGAGCCCGCGGACGAGCACGAGGTGCGGTCGCGCATCGCGCGCGCGGTGCGTGACGGCAAGCTCGACGGGCCCACCGGGGTGAGCTACTGGACCGTGCTGACGGAGGGACCGTCCGAGCTGAGCCGTGAAGAGACAACGCTCGCGGCGGAGCTCACGTCCAAGTGATGCGCACTGCCGTTTCCGCCCGGGCAGCGTAGACGTTCGTCCGATGCCGCCGACCGAACGACACCTGCTCCTCGTGCGCCACGGCGAGACCGACTGGAACGCCGCCGGGCGGTGGCAGGGTCAGACGGACGTGCCGCTCAACGCGACCGGACGAGCGCAGGCGCTCGCGCTCGCGGCGCGGCTGCGCGCGGAGGGGGTCCGCGCGATCGCGACGAGCGACCTCTGCCGCGCCCGCGGCACCGCGGAGATCGTGGGCGAGGCGCTCGGGCTGGAGGTCGCGTTCGTGGACGCGGACCTGCGCGAGCGCGCCTACGGCCACTGGGAGGGCCTCACCCGGTGCGAGTGCGAGAGGCGGTTCCCGGAGGAGTGGGCGCGCCACGTGTCCGACCCGCGCGCGCCGCCGCCCGCCGGCGAGTCCATGGACGCGCTGCTCGCGCGCGTCGTCCCTGCGATCGGGCGGGCCGCCGAGCGGCTCGAGTCGCCGGCCGTGCTCGTGACCCACGGCGGCGTGATGCGGGCATTCCTCGTCGCCGCCCTCAGCAGCCAGCCGGGGCCCGCGCCGGTCGCGCCGCCGCGCTTCATCCCGAACGGCGGCGTATGGCGGGTGCGCCTCGTCGCTGGCCGCGTGGTCGGGGCGGCGGCGCTCGTCGGTGACGATCGCTGACCGGTCACCGCGCCTCAGCGACACGCGCGCGGCTTCGAGCTGCGAGGTCGAGAGCCGCTCAGGAAGACGATCTCGCTGCTCGCTTGGCAGCATCCCGAGCGCGGACGTCGCGAACCGAGCTTGGCCCCTTCCCGGGTGGACATGGCACGGAAGCGCACGGGTCGCTACGTCTCCCGCGAGAGGAGGGCCCAATGCCCCCGAGAGGCGTGAAGAGTCCCAAACGGAAGCGGCAGTACGAGCACATCAAGCAGTCGGCCGTGAAGCGCGGCGCGGGTTCTCGCCGCGCGAAGCAGATCGCCGCGCGCACCGTGAACAAGCAGCGGCGAAAGGCCGGCGCCACCAAGAAGGCGCGCTCGAAGCGCAGCTGACCGTCCCGGTCGTACCGATCGCCTCGGAGGAGGGCCCAGCGATCGACTCGAGCAGGCCCCGGATCGCGATCGAAGCTGCCGCGGGGCCTCGCGCACGGGTGCTCACCACGAGCCCGAGTCCCTCGCGACGCCGTCGTCACCATGAGACACACGCGCATCATCGTCACTCGCTACGGCGGGCCCGATGCACTTCGAGTGGTCGAGGAGGAGGTCCCCGAGCCGAAGGAGGGCGAGGTGCGGGTGAGGGTGCTGGCCGCAGGCGTCTCCTTGCCCGACATCATGGCGCGCGAGGGCATTCACCCCGAGACGCCCCCGGTGCCCTTCACGCCGGGGTGGGATCTGGTTGGCGTGGTGGATCGGCTCGGCGGCGGGGTCGGCGGCGTCGTACCAGGCCAGCGCGTCGCCGCCATGCCGATCCACGGAGCGTACGCGGGATTCGTCTGCCTGCCCCAGCGTGAGCTGGTTCCGGTGCCACCCGGGCTGGACCCCGCCGAGGCGGTCTGCCTCGTGCTGAACTACGTCACGGCCTACCAGATGATGCATCGTTCCGCGAAGGTCGGACCGGGCCAGCGCGCGCTGATTCACGGCGCGGCAGGCGGGGTCGGGACGGCGTTGTTGCAGCTCGGGGGCGTGGGCGGGCTGGAGCTGTACGGGACCGCCTCTTCGCGCGGGGCGCCGGTCGTCTCCGACCTGGGCGGTATCCCCATCGACTACCAGCGTCAGGACTTCGTGAAAGAGATTCGACGCCTCACCGGTGAGGGCGTGGACGTCGTCTTCGATCCTCTCGGAGGCGAGCACCTCTGGCAGTCGCGCAAGGCGCTTCGTCGTGGCGGGAGGGTGGTGGGTTACGGCCTCGTGAGCTCGATCCGTGGGGAGGGATTGACCTCGAGTCGTCCAGGCCGGCGTCAACGCTTTCGCGGAACCGCCATCTTCGCGGCGTACATCGCCGCCGGCTGGCTTCTCCCGGGCCGGAGACGCGTGGTCCCGTACAGCATCCAGACGCTCAAGCGGCTCAAGCCTGCCTGGTTTCGGCAGGACCTGATCGCCCTGCTCGACCTCCTCCGACAGCAAAAGATCAGGCCGCTCATCGCGCAGCGATTCCCGCTCGAGGAAGCGAGACAGGCGCAGGAGCTGCTCGGGAGCGGGGGCGTGGCGGGCAAGATCGTGCTCGTGCCCAATGCGCCGCCGCCCGAGCCGGGAGCGGCATGACGACGGCATGCATGGGACGGCGAATCGCAGCGCCGTCGAGGTGCGAGGTGCACGCGGAAGCCGCCTTCAGCGGCGCCGCGAACTGGAGGCGGACATGGGCGCGAGCGTCGTGATCTTGGGAGGCGGGGTAGGGGGGAGCGTCGTCGCGATGGAGCTGCGGGCGCAGCTCCCGGCGGAGCACCGGATCACCGTGGTCGAGCGTGCGGACCGCTTCGTGCTGGGGGCCTCGCTGCTGCGCGTCATCGTCGGCGAGCGTCGTCCGGAGGAGATCTCGCGACCCATGACTGCGCTCGCGCGGCACGGAGTCGAGGTCGTCACCGGCGACATCGAGCGGATAGACCCGTCGCGCCGGAGCGTGGAGGTCGGGGGACGCCGCCTCGAGGCGGATCACCTCGTCGTGGCCGTCGGGGCGGACCTCGATCCCTCCGCCGTCGCGGGGCTGGTGGAGTCCGGTCATTCCTTCTACACGCTCGAGGGCGCGGTGGCGCTCCGGGACGCGCTCGCGTCTTTCGCGGGAGGACGGCTCGTCGTCCTCACCGCAGCGCCGGCGTACAAGTGCCCCGCCGCGCCGTACGAAGCGGCACAGCTCATCGAATCGAGCCTTCGCAGGCGCGGCGTCCGCGAGAAGGTGGCTTTCGATCTGTACGCCGCGGAGCCGGCGCCGATGGGCGTCGCGGGGCCGAAAGTCTCGGCCGCGGTCCGCGACCTGCTGGCTGCAAAGGGGATCGGGTACCACCCGGACCACCAGATCGTCGCGGCAGACGCGCCCGCGAGGCGGCTTCGGTTCGCGAACGGTGCGGAGGCCGCGTACGATCTTCTCGCGTTCGTCGCGCCGCACCGGGCGCCCCGTGTCGTGAGCGACGCGGGGCTCGCCGCGCAGGGCGGGTGGGTTCCGGTCGATCGGGGCACCCTGCGCACCCGGTTCGAGCGGGTGTGGGCCATCGGCGACGTGACCGGGATCCCGCTGAAGATGGGAAAGCCGCTCCCGAAGGCCGCGACGTTCGCAGAGGGCGAGGCGCGGATCGTGGCGCGTTCCATCGCTGCGGAGATCCTGGGCGGACAGCCCTCCGAGCCCTACGTCGGGATCGGAGAGTGCTGGGTCGAGACGGGCGACGGCGCGACGGCCCACGGGAAGGGTGATTTCTTCGCCGAGCCGGTCCCCGTGGTCTCGCTCGAAGCGCCGTCCGCCGAGTCCCACCGCGCCAAGGATGCCTGGGAGCGCGAGTGGCTGGGTCGCTTCAGCTAAAGCGGACTCGCCCGCACGAACGGCTGAGCTGGACTGCGGGACCCTGCGCAGGGAAGCGAGCGGGTGCTCTCTGGAGCGACCCACGGCCGAGGAGAATGAGCCGGCTCGCGCCGGCTCATTCGATCCCGAGCAGCCACCGCCGAGCCCGCCACGAACCGGGCGGCTCGTGGGCTACTTGTCGCGGTAGGTGATGCGGCCGCGGGTCAGGTCGTACGGCGAGAGCTCCACCTTCACCCGGTCGCCCGTGATGATGCGGATGCGGAACCGCTTCATCTTGCCGGAGGGGTAGGCCAGCACGATCGGGCCCTGATCGAGCTTCACGCGATACATGCTGCCGCTCGACTCCTCCACCCTGCCCTGCACCTCGATACCGGCTTCCTTCTCGCTCATCTCTCTCCTTGTTCGTGAGTGCTTCGCTGTGAACTGCCCGTTCCGCAGCGCATCTGCGCGGGTCGTCCGAAGTACCGTCCGGACGAGCCCAGAAGATGAAGCTCTCGACGCGCGGCGTACAGAACCCGGACGCCACCCAGGCCGTCGGGGTGTCGTCCGAAACCCGCTGTCAGCTCGAGTGGAGGCGCGGGAATCGAAGCCAGCGCCATGGCCGCGGGTGGGCTGCCAACGGCTTTCATAACATGGAGTTGGGCAGGGCGCTGCGATGAAGGCAGCCCGCCCACCGCCCACCGGCTATCCGTCCGACCACCCAATGGTGGTGGGGCGGCGCGGGGAGGGTGGGGGACGGCGCCCGGGCGCTGCGGCTGTCCTGCGGGCTCGGGCGCGACTCAGGGCGCCACTCGCAAGAGCCCTCGAGACGGTCTGGAGCTCGCCCGTCCGATCGATGGTCTGGTCCTGCGACAAGCGCGCGCCAACGCGCCGCTTGCCTGCGCACCCGGCTCCGGTTTATTCCGGACGCGTGGATCGTGCCCGCTAGCCCGAGTCCGCGTCGCCCGCCGAACGGCAGGTGACGCGTCCTGTCGGATCCCGCCACCGCCATCGCGCGGCGTGGATCCCGTCCGTCACTCGCGCTTTCGAGGCACGCCTTGGTCCATCCCGAGCTCATCGGCTTCGGTCCCTTCTTCTCCTCCCAGCTCACGGTGGAGGAGCTCCAGTCCTCCCTCGTCGGCCGCGCGGTCGCGGATCGCGGCCGCGGCCTCCTCGTCCGGTTCCCGGACGGCGCCCACCCGGTCGTCGTGCCGGGTCGGCTGCGCGCCGAAGGCGTCCTCCCGGTGGTGGGCGACTTCGTCGTCGCGACCCCCGCGCCCGATCGTACCGTCACGCGCGTCCTCGAGCGTCGCACCTGGCTTTCCCGCAACGTCGCGGGCGGCGCCACTGCGGAGCAGGTGCTCGCCGCCAACGTGGACGTCGTGTTCGTCGTGCAGGGGCTCGACGAGGGTTCGAACCCGCGCCGCCTCGAGCGGACCCTCGCGGCGGTGTACTCGGGCGGCGCGGAGCCCGTGATCGTCCTCACGAAGCCGGACCGGGCGGAGGACCTCGCCTCCGCGCTCGCCGAGGCCCGCGCCGCCGCGCCCGCCGTGGACGTCGAGGTCGCGTCCGGCCTCACGGGCGAGGGTGTCGCCGCGCTCGCGGCGCGGCTCCGCCCCGACCGCACCGGCGTCCTCGTGGGCCCCTCCGGAGCAGGCAAGTCCACCCTCACGAACGCGCTCCTCGGCCGCGAGGCGCAGCGCACCGCGCCGGTGCGTGCCGCCGACGACCGCGGCGTCCACACGACCTCGGCACGCGAGCTCTTCCTGCTGCCCGGCGGCGGTGCGCTCGTGGACGGTCCGGGGATCCGCGAGCTCCGGCTCTGGGACGCGGGCGGGCTCGACGCGACGTTCGAGGACCTCGCCGCGATCGCGGCGCGCTGCCGGTTCCGGGACTGCTCCCACGCGGCCGAGCCCGGGTGCGCCGTCCGGGAGGCGATCGCCGGCGGGCGCCTCGACGCCGCGCGCGTCGAGAGCCACCGCAAGCTCGCGCTCGAGCTCGCGAGGCAGGCGGCGCGGCGCGAGGGCGGCGCGGCGCGGGGGGAGCGCGAGCGCTGGAAGTCGGTGTCGAAGGAGCTGCGCCGGCTTTATCGCGATCGGCGGCGCTGACGCGCGTGCTCGTCGCCAGCAGGGGACGACGGCAGCTTCAGCCGGGGCGGTCTTCAGTCCAGGTACTTCCAGGTCCGCGCGCCGTCGAGGCGGCGGACGCGGATCCCCTCGAGCACCGCGGGCTCGAGCAGACGAGCGTTCACGCCAGCCGACGCGACGGCAGGACTCGAGGTGGTCACCGGGCTCGTTCACACCATCATCGGTCGTGGCCCACCACAGGCAATTCGTCACCGACGGCGGTGGACCGCGAGTGACATCGGCTCGCGCTGGTGGGGTCCGGCATCATCCCAGCGCGCTTGACCCGCTGCAGGCGAATCGGCACGCGGGCCCACCGAAGTGCGGAGTCAGCGCCGGGCTGGGCCCGCAGTCAGCTCGTCGATCCAGAACGTCGCGCCCTGTGGGTCGGCGATCAAGGCTCTCCTGAACCCGGGCGAGTCGTGCGGAGGGACGACCACCGTGCCGCCGAGCCCCGCCGCACGGTCCGCCACCGCGTCGGCGCCGGCCACCCAGAAGTCGACGTGCCAGCGCGGCGACGATCCGCGGTCGGCGGCGGGCACCATCACCGCGACGACGTCGCGAGGCACGGGTTGCTCCGGCTCGCCGCCGACGAATCCCGGAAGTCGCCATAGCGTGATCTGGACTCCGCCCGCGTCGAACACGTCGGGACGCCAGCCGAACACCGCGCCATAGAACGCCGTGGCGCTCTCGGGATCCGAGGAGTGGAGCGAGCTCATCGACCACGTGCGCGGCTCGTTCACGAGCTGCGCGCCCTCGCGAGCCCTGGCCTCCCACACGCAGAAGGGCGCGCCCGCGGGATCCGCGAGCACGGCTGCGCGGCCAGCGGGGGGAACGTCGAATGGCGGCTGGAGAACGCTTCCGCCGGCCCGCTTCGCCGCCGCGACCGCTCCGTCGGCGCTGTCCACGCGGACATAGGTGTTCCACATCGCGCGCGGATGGCCGTTCCAGCGCGAGCCGATCCCCGCCACGTCGCGACCTCTCACTCGGGCGATGAAGTACTGGCTCGAGGGATCGGCTGCCCCCGGGCCCGGGCCCGTGAATTCCCATTCGAACAGGGCGCCGTAGAAATCCAGCGCACCTCGCGGATCCGGCTGCAGGGTGTCGACCCAGCAGGGGACGCCAGGTGGATACCGCTCGCGCTCACTCACGCCGACCCTCCCGCCGCAACGCGCGACCTCTCGCGAACTAGTGCGGCAGGAATCGAGCCGCAACGCGCAAGATCGAGCGTCGGTGCGCACGCTCGGCGCATCCGAAGCCGCGGAAGCAGGCGAAGAACATGAAGGCCATGAAGACGAGGCCGATGAGCGGCAGGACCCACCAGTAATCAGTGCCTGTCGTTCCCCAGTATCCACACCACGGCATGGGAGCTTCTCCTGGCCCCGACCCATCTCAGGGACGAAAGGGTGCGTCTCCTCCGTGGACGAACGGGGCTCGGAAAGGATACGGGTGGTCTACTTTCCGCGGCCGAGCGAAACGAGCCCGGGCTTGGGGGCGCAGGCGAACTCGTTCTGCTCGTCGCGCTCGAACGTACAGGCGCGCTCCAGGGCGGCCTTCAGAGCCCCGCGCGCTCGATGTAGCCGGATCTTTGCGGCTCCCAGTGACACGCCGAGCGCCTCGGCGAGCTCGCGGTCGCTCAACCCGCGAAGCTCCCCGAGCAGGATCGCAGCACGCTGGCTGGTGGGGAGCTGCTCGACGACGTCCAGGATGCACGCCCTCATCCGCGTGCGGTCCACCTCGCCATCGAGAGAACGCTCGTGCGTCGCCTCCGCGGAGCGCGCCGCGTCGAGCGGGTCGGTCTCGTCGTCGTGTCGCTCGACATCGACGTACCGTCCGGCGGTCCTCAGCCGGTCGATGGCCGCGTTCGTTGCGATGCGATAGAGCCACGTCAAGACACGCGAGTCGCGCCGGAAGGTGCCGACGGCGCGCTGCGCCTTCTCGAACACGTCCTGCGCGAGATCCTCGGCGTCCGCCGAGCCGACCAGGCGTTCAAGGTAGCGGCGGATGCGCTCACCGTACTTTTCGTGAAGGCTTTCGATGCCGAGCGCGCGCGGTTCAGAGAGCATGGCGCCGTCGATGCTCGCACTCCTGTTCCGGTGCCACCAGGGCGAGCTGGCAAGCGGCTCTCCTCGGAGCTTCCCGGGCCCGGTCCCGTACAGCGCCTGGCGCTCGTGGACCGGCGTCGCCGGTGGCGGGGCGTAAGGAATCTCTTGGGGAGGTTCCCACCCGTCCGATGAGTATCTCGGCGTTTCGCGTGCTCGTGAGCAACGCCGCCGGCAGATCCCCACGCGCGGTGTTTCCGCGGGTGAGGCTTCCATGGCCGTGGCGTGCCCTGTCGATCTCGATACTGCCAGGCTCCGGGCGGAGATTCAGTCCATCTACTCTCGTGTCGCCTCGGCCCCGGACGGCGAGTTCCACTTCCACCGCGGGCTCGACTATGCAGTGGACTTCCTTCGCTACGACCGAGCCGCGCTCGCCGCCCTGCCGCCGCTCGCGGTCGAGTCGTTCGCCGGCGTGGGTAACCCGCTGCGGATGGAGACCATCACCGCGGGATCCACGGTCGTCGACATCGGCTGCGGCGCCGGCACGGACCTTCTGCTTGCCGCGAAAGCGGCCGGACCCGGCGGGCGCGCCATCGGCATCGACATGACGCAGTCGATGCTCCGGAAGGCGGAGGCCGCGGCGGCGGCTGCGGGGCTGACGAACGTGGAGCTGCGTCAGGGGGACGCGCTCGAGCTCCCGGTCGAGAGCGGCTCGGTGGGCTTCGTCATCTCGAACGGCGTGTTGAACCTCGCGCCTGACAAGCGCCGCGCCTTCTCGGAGGTGTTCAGGGTACTTCGTCCAGCGGGCCGGTTCCTGTATGCCGACATCGTGGTCCGCTCGGAGCTTCCGGAGTCGATCCGGAGCGACATCGATCTCTGGTCGGGTTGAATTGGCGGTGCTCTGCCGGAGGCGGAGCTCCTGTCGCTCCTCGGCGAGCTCGGGTTCATCGCCGCGGAAGTCCGCGAGCGGTTCGATCCCTTCCTCGGCACGTCCAAGGAAAGGGTCACGCGGAAGTTCCAGGTGACGGGCGTCAACGTCCGGTCGGCGAAGCGACCAGGGTGAAGCCCAGCCGGCTGCTTCTGGCCTCGTCAACCCGCTTCACTCGCTCTCGATCTCATCCGGAGACGGGCGGCCGGTCGAGGCGAGCAGGCGCACTGCTTCCCTCCCGGGCGGCCCAGACGAGCGAACCCGCTGGCGCCGCTCCTCCCGCATCCGGGCGTGGTAGACGGGGGCATCGCTCACAAGGACAGGGGGTCCGACATGGCCGACGTGACGAGGCCCGGTTCGAGGCGGCTCGTGAGGCTCCTGCTCATCGGAGCGTTGCTCGTGGCTGGGCTGCAGGCGGGCCGCGTAGGCGTGACGCACGCGCGCGCCGGCGTCGGGCCCGACTCCCCGGGCGCGTCGGGCGGCGTCGCGGCCGAGAATGCACCGCCCGGGCTGGAGCAGGCGATCGCCGCGCAGGAGCGGGCCAACCCGCGCCTGCTCTCCATCGCGGGTGTCGTCGGGACCGCGGTCGGGCTGGCCGGCAACGGGGGGGCGTCCATCCTGGTGTTCAGCGACGGCCGCGTGAACCTCGGCCACCTCCCGGGGCGGATCGACGACGTGCCGGTCGAGGTTCAGGTGACCGGCAGGTTCCACGCGATGCTGTCGCCCGAGGCGAAGCGGGGTGGCGGCGCCTCGCCGAAGAGCCGGTTCGGCGATCCGGTCCCGATCGGCGTCTCGACCGGAAACGCGAACGAGTGCTCTGCCGGCACGATCGGGGCGCGGGTGGCGGGTGGCGGCAAGCACTACGCGCTGAGCAACAATCACGTGTACGCGCGAGAGAATGCGGGCTCGCCAGGCGAGATCATCGCCCAGCCCGGGCTGTACGATACGCAGTGCAGCTTCGATCCCGCCGACCAGCTCGGGCGGCTCGCCGCCTCGGGCCGCATCACGTTCTCGACCTCGGCCTCGAACACCATCGACGCAGCGATCGCCGAGGTGAACTACGACACGGGCCTCCGCTCGCTCGGGACGAGCACGCCTCCCGGCGGATACGGCATGCCACGGACGACGACGGCGACACCTGCCCTCGACCTCGCGGTCCAGAAGTTCGGGCGCACCTCGGCGCTCACTCGCGGCACCATCACCGGGGTCAACGTGACGGTGAACGTCGACTACGGCTCGGCAGGAGTCGCGCGGTTCGTCAACCAGGTCACGGTCACGTCCGCTGGCCCGTTCATCAAGCCGGGCGACTCGGGCTCGCTGCTCGTCACCGACCCGGACAGAAAGCCGGTGGGGCTCCTGTTCGCGGGCAGCTCGAGCGGTAAGTACGCCATCGCCAACCCGATCGGTCCCGTGCTGCAAGCGTTCGGCGTGACGATCGAGGGGGAGTGAGCGCCCGGGCCGGCATCACGTCGCGACGAAGGCGCCCATGCGGTCTCGCGCCGCTGCTGGCGCTGGCGGCGCTGGCCGCCGCATGGCCGCGCCCTGACGCGCGCGGCTCGGAGCCGCAGAAGGAGGCGAGCATGACGGCGGACGCGATCGACGACGTGCTCCGGAAGCGTACCGATGAGCTCCTCGCGCTCGCGGGCGTGACGGGCACCGCGCGCGGGCTCTGCTCGGGCGCTCCCTGCGCGAAGGTGTACGTGGTCCAGGCGACGCCGGAGCTCGAGCGCAGCATCGCCGGGATCCTCGCGAGCGTTCCGTTCGAGATCGAGGAGACGGGCGACATCCGTGCCGTCCCGCGGGAAGACTCGAAGGCACGCTGACGGATCACGCCGGGTGCTCGATCCAGCGAGCCACATCCGCGAGACATCTCCACGCCTGCGCTCCGCGTGACCCTCCCGCTGGCCGAGCGTACGAGGGCATCATCCACCGCTCATCATCTCTTCATTCGGGTGAGGGAGCGGGCTTCCGCATCGCCTGGCCACTAGCGCTGGCGCCGCGCTCACGAACGCCTGCGAGACGCCGGCGCTCCGCGAACCAGGGTCTTCGTGCCGCGCTCGAGCGTCGCTCCCTCTCGGCTCTGCCAGCGACCGGCGAAGATCAGGACCGTGAACACCAGCGAGAGAGCGACACCTCCCAGATAAATGGCGGCACTAGGTGAAGAAGGAGATCTGCTCCGGGCTCTTCTGAGCGGCCCCGCCGATGATGACCGTCATGAAGATCGTGACGATGAGTCCCATCACGGAGATCGTCGTCGAGATCCGCACTCGGGATCTCTTGGCGAGCCATGCAGTCGCCCCAAGTAGCGCGACCGCGAACAATTCGACGAACGCGATGCCGCTCATGCGCCGCATCATCGCATGGCGCGACGCACTCACGGGAACGAGCCGTCGCCGTCGTACTTCATGATCTCCCCCCGGTGCGCACGCCTCGCCCGCTGCCTCCGCCCAGCTCGAGTGTGATCTCGTCGCGGCGGCGGAGGTCCCGACCGACGTCCACGATACGACGGCGGGGTACCAGCGGCCCAGCAGCGTGAACCCGAGCTGCGTCGGGTCGGAAATATCTCGTAGCCTGCCCCACATCGATAAAACGAAGCTTCCGCAGCGTCCGGTGACGTTCAGGTTCGTGGTGCTTGCAGATGGAAGGCCGGCCGGGCTTCAGTGGATGTCCCGGAGCGTGGAACGCGAGTTCGCGTGTGCGGTGTGGCAGGCCGTCTCTCGGTGCTCCTGGAAACCCGGTCGCGACCCGGAGGGTCGCCCGGTACCGACCTGGTTACTCGTGCCGCTCTCCGTGAGGTAGCTTCTCTGCCAGGAAAGACCCGCCATGCGGGGGTTAGCGCGTCAGGAAGCGAAGACGGCTCACCGCACGGTCTCGTGGCTCACCCCGCCAATCCTTGGGCGCCTCGCGGCTGCCTTCGCGTCGACCTACTCCTCGAAGCGACCCGAGGCGTCACGATCGCGGTCGTAATGTCGGGTGAGCGGGAACGGCGGCAACCAGGACTCGCGCCGGATGGTCCAGCTTTCGTAGGTCGGCTTCAGCTGGTCAGGGGCATCCAGGGATCCCAGGTTCACTTCGATCTCGTCTGCGGTGCGTCCGAAAACGGACGAGCCGCAGCGGGGACAGAAGAACCGCCCGGCGTAGTCGCGTGTCTCGCCATCGATCGTCACTGCATCCTGAGGGAACACGGCCGAAGCGCCAAAGAGCGCCCCATGATGCTTGCGGCAGTCGAGACAGTGACAGAGGCCGACCCGGTAAGGGAGTCCCGAGGCCACGATGCGGACGTTGCCGCACAGGCAACCGCCGGTGAATCGGTCCATGCTGCGTCTCCTCCAAGAGCAAGCGGCCGGAATGTTCTTAGCGAACAGCGCCGTCACCGCAATTGACGCGCCGGCAGTCCGACCACCTCCGGGACTGCATCGCCCCCGCGGGCGTTCGCGATTCACCATGAGCGTCCATGTCGCCGACCCAGAAGTCCATGTCGAGGGTGACGAGCTGGCGCCCGAACTGGACCCGCATCTCGCGGATGCTCGCGTCGTGCATCCCGTTCGGAAGCTGGGCGAGGACGTCGTCAGGTGTCACGCGCTCATCCTTGCTGGCTCGTTCGAGAGACCAGCGCGGACCCAGGAAGGCAGCCAGGCCGCCGCACCAGCCATGCTGATGTTATCGGGGCTCCAGGTGCGCGGCGGAGGCGCACGCTCCCCGGCCAGCACGCCGAGGGGCTTCTCCGGTGGCAGCATCACGGCCAAGGGCACAGACGATGGCGGCCGGCAGCACGACATCGGAGCGCGTCTCCACGTACTGCGCGCTGTGCGTCTCGCGCTGCGGCGCGATCGCTACCGTCGAGGGGGGACGCTTCGTCCGCCTCGATCCCGACCCGTCGCATCCCACTGGCCAGGCGCTCTGTGCGAAGGGCCGGGCCGGGCCAGAGCTCGTCTATCACCGCGACCGCCTGAAATACCCGTTGAGGCGCACGCGTCCGAAGGGCGATCCCGACCCGGGCTGGCAACGGATCGGCTGGGACGAAGCGCTGGAGCTCACCGCGTCGCGGCTCCGCGCGCTCGCCGCGGAGTCCGGGCCCGAGAGCGTCGCATTCAGCCTGGTCTCGCCCTCGACCTCGGCGTCGGACGACTCGATGGCCTGGGTCGAACGGCTGACGCGCACCTTCGGCAGCCCGAACCTCGTCGTCGCGATGGAGCTGTGCGGCTGGGGCCGGTACTTCGCGACGGGCTTCACGTTCGGCGCGCCGGTGCCGGGACGTTACCTGCCCGACCTCGAGAACGCCGGCTGTATCCTCTTCTGGGGCTACAACCCCAACCACGCGCGGCTCAGCCACGCGACCGCGACCATCGCGGCACAGAAGCGCGGGGCACGCCTCGTCGTGGTCGACCCACGACGCACCGAACCGGCTCGGCGGGCCGACGCGTGGCTGCGGGTGCGCCCGGGCACTGACGGCGCGCTCGCCCTGGGGATCGCCGGGGTGATGATCGAGCGCGGCTGGTTCGACGAGCCGTTCATCCGTGAGTGGACGAACGGCCCGCTGCTCGTTCGCTCGGATACGGGCCGCCTCCTCACCGAGGCCGACCTCTCGGAGGGCGGGGACCGGGGACGCTACGTGGCTTGGGATCGGCCTGCCGGCCGCCCCACCGTCTACGATCCCGCCCGTGGACGGTACGAGGTCGACTCCGCGGACCTCGCCCTGTTCGGCGAGTACGCTCTGGAGACGCCGACGGGCGGCGTGCACTGCCGGACCGCCTTCGATCTCGCGGCCGCGCGCTGCCGCACCTATTCGCCGGAGCGAGTGGAGTCGATCACCGGCGTCGAACGAGGTGAGGTCGAGCACGCAGCGCGGCTCCTGTGGGAGGCGAGGCCCCTCGCGTACTACGCGTGGAGCGGCGTCGAGATGCAGACGAACGCGACCCAGATCGCACGCGCGATCGCGCAGCTCTCCGTGCTGACGGGCAGCTTCGATGCACGGGGCGGCAACGTGCTCTTCCCCGCAATCCCCACGCCCGTCGTCGGGAGCCAGGGACTGCCGCAGCCGGAGCGGCCCGCCGTGGGGCTCGGCGTCGCGGAACGCCCGCTCGGCCCGGCGCGATGGGGATTCGCGACGACCGACGAGCTGTACCGAGGCATCCTCGACCGCAAGCCCTATGCGGTGCGAGGCCTCGTCGGATTCGGCACCAACCTCCTGCTGTCGCACGGCGACGTCCTGCGCGGGCGCGAGGCGCTGGCCGCGCTCGACTTCTACGTCCACGCGGACCTGTTCATGAACCCCACGGCGGAGCTCGCCGACATCGTCCTTCCGGTGGCGAGCGGGTTCGAGCGCGAGGCGCTCAAGCTCGGCTTCGAGGTGAGCCCCGAGGCGCAGTCGTTGGTCCAGCTGCGCCGACCCGTGGCCGCGCCCCCCGGCGAGGCGCGTTCCGATACCGAGATCGTCTTCGTCCTCGCCGTCGGTCTCGGTCTCGGCGATCACTTCTGGCAGGGGAACATCGACGCGGCCTACCGCCGCCAGCTCGGGCCCTCGGGACTCTCGCTCGACTGGCTGCGCGACCACCCCGAGGGTGCGCGCGTCGCGCTCGAGACGCGCTACCGCAAGTTCGCCGACGAGGTCGACGGTGTCCCGGTGAGCTTCGACACGCCCACGCGCAAGATCGAGCTGTACTCGGAGACCCTGCTCGCGCATGGCTATCCGCCGCTGCCGGAGTACCAGGAGCCGCTGGTCGGTCCGGTGTCCCGTCCGGATCTCGTGGAGCGCTATCCGCTGATCCTCACGTGCACCAAGCACACCCTGTTCTGCGAGAGCCAGCACCGCGCGCTTCCCAGCCTGCGGCGCAAGGCGATGGACCCCGAGGTCGAGCTGCATCCCAGTGCCGCGGCGAAACGGGGAATCGCGGCGGGCGACTGGGTCAGCATCGAGACGCCCGACGGGAGCGTGCGTGCGCGGGCGCGGCTGAACGATACTCTGCAGCCGGACGTGGTCTGCGGACAGCACGGCTGGTGGCAGGCGTGTCGGGACGTGGGAGCGCCCGGCTACGAGCCGTTCAGTCCCGACGGCGCGAACTACAACCTCCTGATCGGGAACGGGGCGATCGACCCGATCAGCGGGTCCGTGCCTCACCGAGCGTATCTCTGCGAGATCCGGTTGGCGGAGCATCCCAGAGACCGATGACCGCGCCGCCAGCGCTCGCGAGCTGCGATGCCATGACGGCTGCTCCATGGGGCAGCGCTCGTCACCATGACGACCAAGCTGGCGCCGAGTCGAAGCGTTCTCGGAAAGCGCGGTGCTCGGGACCGCCTTCATGATCGCCGTGGTCTGCCTGTATTCCCACTCCGGCCGCGGCTCACCGCCACGTTCGTCGGCGTCGGTGCTCGCGGTATCCTGATCGTGAGGTGGCTCCTCAGCGCGGTGACTCTAGAAGAGGGGCGGGACCGATGAAGACCCTGACGATCCGGTGGCAGCGGCTGGTCGCGGCAGGGGAGACCTGCCCGCGCTGCGGAGGCACGGGCGACGAAGTGCGAAAGGCGGCTGGAGTCCTCGGTCGGGCACTCGAGCCGCTCGGAATCGAGATCGTCCTCGACGAGGCCGAAATCGGGCTCCAGGATTTCAAGCGCGAGCCGCTAGAGTCGAACCGCATCTTGATCGGCGGGCGCTCCATCGAGGACTGGCTGGGGGCGACGGCCGGTCAGAGCCCGTGCTGTGACGTTTGCGGCCCGAACGAGTGCAGGACCGTAACCGTCGACGGGCGGACACACGAGACGATACCCGCCGCTCTCATCATCCGGGCCGGCCTGCTTGCTGCGGCCGCGCTGACGACCGCAGCGTCCGAGCAGCCCTGCTGCGCTCCCACTGTGGCGGTGCCGGCCGGGAAGGTTTGCCGATGAGCAAACGCAAGCCGCCGCGCTCGTGTGACGCAGGCGCTCCTCCCATCTGCGGGATCGACGTTGACGGAACGCGCACTCACCGTTGAACCCTGACCTGCAGCGCGTGCGAATCTGCACGTCGTAGCGCGCGTTCAACTCAGCCCACGCCTCCGGAGGAACGGAGAAACACAGAAGCACCCCTGAGTGCGAGAAACCTCAAAGCCTATGTTTCGCATCGAGGATGACCTCCACGCCGAACCTCAACCGGCTGAGTACGATTCGCTCGCAGACGCGCTCGCCGAACTGCGGCGGTTTGCGCTGACGCCGTACGGGAAGCCACCAAACCTCGCGCCGTGCACTTCCTGGGTGACGTGCGGTCGCTGCTGGGAGGTTGTCGAGTACGACACCTCGACGACCCCGTGGACCACCATCTCGCGGGAGTCGTACCTCGAAATCGACGCGGCGGGCGCGAGGTGGTTGCGCGAGGCGTGACTCTGGCTCGGACGCCAACTTGGTGTAGGGAGGGCAGGCGCGTGACGAAGTGGGTCTATGACATCGGGACGCAGGCCATCGCCGGTTTGTTCTCCGGGGCCGTCGTCGGTGGCGTGCTCCTGTACTCGCAGTTCCGGATGGAGCGCCGCATGAGCGTGAGCGCCGCCTGCTTGATGACCACCGGGAGCTCCTCGGCGCCGCCATCCAGATGCACCAAATCGTTGGTAGGACGTTAGCCGGAACGGGAAGCGCGGAGCGTGTCGCCTCCGGATGGAACGAAGCGGGGCGGGCAGCGGCGGACTGGGCTGCCGTCGAAGCGGCAAGAGAGTTCTCGGCCGAGGTGTTGAAGGCGTCCCGCGCTGCCCGCGAGGAACTCAATGCCGACCTGCTCGCCATCATGGCGAGGTCGCCGTTGGGGGACCGTCCCCGGCGTGTAGAGGTACAGCCGAACGAGTGCGAGCTTCTGCTCCGCGAGGGCATCGGTCGGTGCTGCGACGCCTTCAAGCGCGCTGAGGAGGTACGTGAGGCAGTTCGTGTCGAGACCGATTTCGGAGAGGTCGCCCATCGGAACCCGAAGGCTCACGGTTTGCCCGTCATTTGCCCGATGAGGGACGCCACCAGTCCCGCGTCGAGTTGACCTTGAGCGTCGGGCGTGGCGAGCGTGAAAAGGGCGTCTCGGAGCACCTCATGGTCCACCGGCTCGAACTCGATGTCATCACGTACCTCGATGAGTTCGGCCCACTCACGAACGTCGCTACCTCCAAGTTCGCCGGAGAGGAATCGTTGAAGTACGGAGACAACGTGCGCCCGCCGGAGCACGACCAGGGGAGGGCTGTCCCAGCCGAACCGCGCGAGCCCTTCCGCAAGAGGCGCGAGCGGAGTTCTGGCGGCGAGAAGGGCTTCAAGTAGCTCGATTCGCGTCATGCCCACTCCAGCGAGCACTCGCGTACGGTGAACTTCATTCGGGCGTACTTCATTCGGGCGTTCCAGTTCTCCACGTAGAACCAGAGATGCACGAGGCCATCGTTCGGAGCAGGTGGCTACCCGGGGTAGGTTCGCGCGCGGAACACCTCGCGCAAGTTCTCCATGGATTCCGAGGGTGAGCGATCCCCTGACGTGAGCTGCGCAGGTGAACGCGTTGCGTGGCTCGCGGTGCCGCAGTGTGGAGCAGGTGTGGAGCGGAAATGAAAAACCCCGCGGCATCGCGGGGTTCTGAAGTGGAGGCGCCGGGAATCGAACCCGGGTCCGAAAGACTTCCAGTGACAGGTCCTACGCGCGTATCCCGGAGTGAATACGTGAACGGCAACCTCCGGGCCTGCAACCGCTCACGTTCTCGCCCTTTGATCTCGATCTCGGTAAGGCGGCTCGCCTCCCACCCAGATCCAGCCGGAGCTGACGTTCACACCCGGTACCCGGCGCTTCCGGGGGAACGCACGGCCTTTAGTTAGGCCGCGAGAGCCATGGGCTCGTTCGCGTTTCTGCTTGGTCGGCTTTTTACGTGGCCTGCTGACCAACCACGGCGCGCACCAGTCGCCTTCCGTCCTCCGTCGAAACCAGTTCGCCCCCAAATCTGCGAACTGACAGTCCTTTTCATAAGACCGCCGCCGCTTTAGTCAAGCGGCGGCGGCATCCTAGCACGGAAGCGGACGACGGCTCGGTGGCACGTCCGGGCGCTTGCGTCCGGGAGGACCCGGCAGGGCGCCGCTCAGCGGTGCTGGTAGGTGCCGCAGTCCGCGTGCCCGCTGTGGCCCAGCACCACGATCGCCGACGCGGCGCACGTCATCGCGTCGTTGAAGCGGCACTCCTCGATGTGGCAGGCGCCCACGGTCCCGACGTCCTTGCGGGCGCTGTGGCGCCCCTTTCCGTCCGCCATGAACGCATCGCAGGCGGCGTGGTCGCTCCCGACGTTGATGGCGGGCGCGTGGCACATCTTGCCTGCGTTGTAGAAGCAGCTCGACACCTCGCAGCTCGAGATCACCGGCATCGCCGATGCCATGAGTGCCTCCTTTGCGGGCGCGGGTGGAGGAGAGGGCCGCGCCTTCGCCAGAGGCTAGTCACGCCATCCCGGCGAGGCGCGGCGACGCGGCTGGCGCCCGGCGGGCGAGCTCGCTCGAGCGCCCGGACGAGCGCAGGCGTGGGCGCTCCGGGGGTCGGGGTGCGCCCGCTCCCCGGCGCTCGCGGCACGCACGAGCTGCGGCGTCACGGCGGCGTGGGTCCTCGCCGGAGGCCGCCGAAGGGGTGCACGCAGCGTGCAAGATTCGACTCGCCTCAGGGTGAACCCGGCCGGCGCAGCGCCGTCGAGAGGACGTAGCCGTTGCGAGCGCTCGCCGCGTGACGGCTTCACGCGAACGCGCGAGACTTCTGCGCAGCGAGGAGGTGGCACATGCTGCTGCGCGTCTTCGCCGTCCTGCTCGTGCTGTGCGCGGCGTGCGGGTCCGGGGGCGACAAGAGCCCCACGACGACCCCCGAGCCGACGCCGACCCCGGAGCCCACCCCGACTCCGACGCCGACCCCGGAGCCGACTCCGACGCCCACGCCGGAGCCCACCCCCACCCCCACGCCGACGCCGACGCCGACGCCGACGCCAACCCCCACCGTCACGTTCGAGCGGCTCGACTCGGCCGCCGAATGCGAGGGCCTCGTGCCCGCGTCCGCGCCGGAGCCGGTTCGCGCGACGCTCGTGCCGCCCGCCGGCTTCGCCTGCTTCACAGGCACCTCCGACGGCACCGGCGCGGTCGCGCTCGGCGCGCGCGACGGCGCCGGCAACGGCGCGTGGCGGGCGTTCACCGCGGACGGCACGCCGCGCTCGGCGTTCAGCGCGTGGCCGCTCTACACCCAGCCTTCAGGCTGGCAGGGGGCGGTGACGATCCCGAGGCAGCAGAGCGGGATCGAGGGCGTCGCCGTGCTGACGTTCTCACCCTCGGGACTCCTGCTCCGGACGGTCGAGGTCACGTACCACGACGAATGGGTCGCTGCCGCCCGGTGGGATCTGCAGCAGGACCCCGCCGGCGGAGGAGCCCTCTTCGTCGAGTGGCGGGAGTTCTGGAGCAACCCGAGCTTCTGGACCAACCTGACACGCGTCTCCGCCTCGGGCGACTGGGTGTCGCGCGGAGGCGACGGGCGCATGAACCTCATCGCCGGCGGCGTGTCGAACCGCGGCGAGGCGCTCACCTGGTCGTACAACGCCGGAGCCTTCTTGCAGTGGGTCGCGCCCGACGGGACCACCTCCGTGTCCGACGACGGCATCGAGGCCATGCGCTGGCTGTCGGGCCGGGAGGAGCCTCGATATTTCCGGCCGCTCCTCGACGGCTCGCTCGTGCTCGTCGAGAACGGCGCGTACACCCTGCGCCTCGCGCACCTCTCCTTCGCACGCGAGGACCCGCCCGCGTGGCTCGCCTCTCGCACCGGCTGGACGTTCCGGTTCACGCGCGGGAACCGCGGCTACGCGGCGCTCGAGCCCGCCGGTCGGAGCGCTCCGGACTGCACGCAGCGCATCGATCTCGTGTCGCCCACCGGGCGCCTGTGCGGGCGGGTCACGCTCCACGAGGACGGCTCGAGTTGCGTCACCGGCAGCGTGGACCAGGGCTGGGACGGCACGGTGGTGCAGCAGTCCGCGGCGGACGGGTGCGCCTTCCGCTGGTGGCCGCGCCTGCTCGCAGGTGACTAGCCTCGCGGGTGACTAGCGTCTCTCACCTGTACTCGAAGGCCGGGCGGCCGTCCGGACGGCCGCAGGGGTGGCGTCGCCGCGCCGCGGCCCCAAGCGGCCGAGGCCGCGCCCGCGTGCCTCGCGCACGAGCGGCGTAACGTTCCGGGGCGTCGCGGGTTCACGTTCCGGGGCGGCGTCGGGGGCCGGCTCCAGGGAGCAGAAATGAGCCGCAAGACCCTCATCCTCATCGCCGCCGCGCTCGCGGTCCTCGTCGCCGCGGGCGGGATCTGGCGCTGGAGAGCGGGGGCCGCGGACGCCGAGCCCAAGCTCGAGACGGCGCGGGTGGACCGCGGCCGCATCGTGGCCAAGGTCACCGCCACCGGAACGCTTTCGGCGCTCGTCACCGTCCAGGTCGGGAGCCAGGTCTCGGGCCGCGTCGCGGCGCTGTTCGCCGACTTCAACACGCCGGTGAAGAAGGGCCAGGTCATCGCGCGCATCGACCCGCAGCTCTTCCAGGCGGCGGTCGAGCAGGCGCGCGCGAACACCGTCGCGGCGGAGGGGAACCTCGCGAAGGCGCGGGCGCAGGCCGCGGACGCGGAGCGCCAGCTCCGGCGGTCGGAGGCGCTCGCCGCGAAGAACCTCATCGCGGGGGCGGACCTCGACACCGCCCGCGCCAACGCCGACGGCGCCCGCGCTGGCGTGCAGGCCGCGCAGGGCACGCTCGCGCAGACGCGCGCGGCGCTCCACCAGGCGGAGGTGAACCTCGCCTACACGCAGATCGCCTCGCCCACCGACGGTGTGGTCATCTCGCGCAACGTGGACGTCGGCCAGACCGTCGCCGCCTCGCTCCAGGCGCCGACGCTCTTCGTCATCGCCGAGGACCTCGCGAAGATGCAGGTGGACACGAACGTCGCCGAGGCCGACGTGGGGCGCCTGCGAGCGGGCATGACCGCGACGTTCACCGTGGACGCCTATCCGGGCGAGGCCTTCTCCGGGGCGGTGCGGCAGGTCCGGAACGCGCCGCAGACGGTGCAGAACGTCGTCACCTACGACGCGGTCGTGGACGTGCCGAACGGCGACCTGAAGCTCAAGCCGGGCATGACGGCGACGGTGACCTTCGTCTACGCGGAGAAGGACGACGTGGTCCGCATCCCCAACGCGGCGCTCCGCTTCCGGGCGCCACCGGGGTTCGGCCAGGCCGAGGGGGCGAGCGGAGGCGCCGCGCGCGGGGACGCCAGGGCGGCGACCCCGGCCGGCGCGGCCGGGCAGGGCGCGAACGGCACCCGCGGCGCGGGCGCTGGGCGCGGCAGCGGGCGCGCCGGCGATCGGAGCGTCTGGGTCGTGCGTGCCGGGCGTCCGGTGCAGGTGCCGGTGGTGCTCGGCGTCTCCGACGGATCGCTGACCGAGCTCGTGAAGGGCGAGGTCCAGCCGGGCGACGCGGTGGTGACGGAAGCGCAGGCGGCGCGCAGCGGGGGCGCGCCGGGCGGCGGGTTCCCGGGCGGCGGCCGGCGCGGGCCGTTCTAGGAGCGCGCGTGGCGGGACCTTCGCTCATCCGGATCGAGGACGTCGCCCGGACCTACGTGATGGGGGACGTCGAGGTGCACGCGCTGCAGGGCGTGACGCTCACCGTCGAGGAGGGCGAGTTCGTGGCGGTGATGGGGGCCTCCGGCTCGGGCAAGTCGACGCTCATGAACCTCCTCGGCTGCCTGGATCGTCCGACGCGCGGTCGCTACCTGCTAGAGGGCCAGGACGTCTCGCGTCTCCCGAACGACGCGCTCGCCGCCATCCGCAACCGCACGCTCGGCTTCGTGTTCCAGAACTTCAACCTGCTCGCGCGCACGAGCGCGCTCGAGAACGTCGAGCTGCCGCTCCTCTACGCCGGCATCTCGACCGCCGAGCGGCACGCGCGCGCGAAGGAGGCGCTCGCGCGCGTGGGGCTCTCCGACCGCGCGGACCACCTGCCGAACCAGCTCTCGGGCGGGCAGCAGCAGCGCGTCGCCATCGCCCGCGCGCTCGTCAACCGTCCGCGCGTGCTGCTCGCCGACGAGCCCACCGGAAACCTCGACTCCCGCACGAGCGTGGAGGTGATGGCGCTCCTGCAGGAGCTCGGGCGCGGCGGGATCACCGTGGTGCTCGTCACGCACGAGCACGACATCGCGGAGTACGCCGCGCGCGTGCTCGTCATGCGCGACGGGCGCGTCCGCTCCGACGAGCGGCGCACTCCGCGCCCGGCGGTGCCGCCGCCGCCGGGCCCGCACGAGGCGGTGGAGGGGAGGGTGGGGCCGTGAACCTCCTGCAGACGATCCGGGTCGCGCTGCGGGCGCTGCGGCGCTCGAAGATGCGCTCGTTCCTGACCACGCTCGGCGTGGTCATCGGCGTGTCCGCGGTCATCGCGATGGTCGCCATCGGCGACGGCGCGAACGCGCGGGTGCAGAAGACCTTCGAGGCGATGGGCTCGAACATGCTCATCATCCTCCCGGGCGCCTCGACCTCCGGCGGCGCGTTCGGCGGGTTCGGCAGCCTGCCCACGATCACCTGGGACGACGTCCGCGCGATCCAGACCGAGGTCCCGGCGGTGCGCGGGGCGGCGCCCATCCTCCGCTCCGTCGCCTCCGTCATCTCCGAGGACCTCAACTGGACCACCGCCGTGAACGGCACGACCCCGGACTACTTCGTCATCCGGAACTGGTCGGCCGTGCGCGGGCAGCTCTTCACCGCCTCGGACGTCGACGCGGGCACCAAGGTGCTCGTGCTCGGGAAGACCGTCGCCGACCGGCTGTTCGGGCCGGGGGCCGATCCGGTCGGCCAGCAGGTCCGCGTGAAGAACGTTCCGTTCCAGGTGGTCGGGGTGCTCGAGGCGAAGGGGCAGTCGCCGGGCGGGCAGGACCTCGACGACGCGGTGTTCCTGCCGTCCTCCACCTACCAGGCGAAGATCCAGGGCGGGCTCAAGAACGTCGTCTCGGGGGTGGTGTTCATCGGCGCGGCGAGCCAGGCCGACACGGTGCGCGCGGAGTCCCAGATCCGGGCGCTGCTGCGCGACCGTCACCGCCTGCAGCCCGGGGCGGACGACGACTTCTCCATCCGCAACCTCGCGGAGGCGGCGAGCGCGCAGCAGGAGGGGGCGCGCACGCTCACGACGCTCCTCGCGGCGATCGCGGCGGTGTCGCTCCTCGTCGGCGGGATCGGGATCATGAACATCATGCTCGTGTCGGTCACCGAGCGGACACGCGAGATCGGCGTGCGGATGGCGGTCGGCGCGCGCGCCCGCGACATCCTCCTGCAGTTCCTCGCCGAGGCGCTCACGCTGTCCATCGCCGGCGGCGTCATCGGCGTCGTGCTGGGGCTCGTCGTGGCGTGGCGGCTCGCGGTCAGCTTCGGCTGGCCGGTGCTCTTCCGCGCCGACATCGTGGTCGTGGCGGTGGCGTTCAGCGGGCTCGTCGGCGTCGGGTTCGGGCTCTATCCGGCGTTCCGCGCGTCGCGGCTCGATCCCATCCAGGCGCTGAGGTTCGAATGAGACCCGCCGCCCTCGCCCCGCTCCTCGCGCTCGTCGCGGCCACCCTGGCTCCTCCTGCGAGCGCTCAGGAGGCGCCCCTCGAGGCGCAGGCGGCCCCCGCCCAGGCGCCATCCGGCGCTCCCGGCGCGGCAGCGGCGCCGCGCGACGTGATCTCGCTCGACGGAGCGGTGCGCGCCGCGCTCGAGCACCAGCCGCGGCTGCGGCAGGCGCTGGCCACGACGGAGGCCGCCGGCGCGCGCACGGATCAGGCGCGCGCGCCGCTCCTGCCGCAGGTCGATCTCGAGGGGCAGGTCGGGCGGCGCGGCGGCAGCACGCGCTCGGCCGTCGGCGGCACCTCCTCGACGAGCGGGCTGGGCCTCTCGACGAGCACGACGACCTGGAGCGCCGGCGCCTCCGCTCGCCAGGCGCTCGTCGACGTGCAGCAGCTCGAGCGCTGGCGATCCGCGGGGGCGAGCGCCGAGGCGCAGCGGGCGACGGCGCGCGCGACGGAGCAGCAGATCGTGGCGCAGGTCCGGACCGCCTGGTTCGCCGCGCGAGCCGCCCGCGATCTGGTCCAGGTCTCCCAGGACTCGCTCGCCAACCAGGAGGCTCACCTCCGGCAGGTGGAGGCGTTCGTCGAGGTCGGCACACGCCCGGCGATCGACCTCGCCCAGGCCCGCGCGGATCGCGCCAACGCCCAGGTGGCGCTCATCCGCGCCGGGAACGACTACGTCGTGACCCGAGCGCAGCTCGTCCAGGCGATGGGGGTCGATCGCGCCGCCGACTTCGACCTCGGCGACGGCGCGCTTTCGCCCGTGCCCGGTGAGGAGGGGCCCGTCGATCCACTGCTCGCCGAGGCGCTCGCGGCGCGGCCGGAGCTCGCGGCCCTGGGGAGCCAGGCGCGCTCGGACGTGCTGTCGCGCGATGCGGCGCGGGCCGGCTGGCTCCCCACGCTGTCCGCGGGCGCCGCCGTGACCGGCGTGGGGCCCGCGGTCAACGAGCTCGACCGGGGCTGGAACGCCACCGTGACGCTCGGGTGGTCCATCTTCCAGGGGGGCCTCACCCGGGCGCAGACGCGCGAGGCCGAGGCGAACCTGGCCGCGACCGAGGCGCAGACCGACGCGCTCCGCCAGCAGGTCCGCGTCGAGGTCGAGCAGGCGCGCGCGGCGGTGCAGGCGGCGCGCGCCGCCCTCGACGCGGCCGGCGAGGCGCTCGTGAACGCGCGCGAGCGACTCAGGCTCGCCGAGGGACGCTACCAGGCCGGCGCGGGGAGCATCATCGAGCTCGGCGACGCGCAGGTGGCTGCGACCTCCGCGGCGGCGCAGCGAGTCCAGGCCGAGCAGTCGGTCTCCAGCGCGCGCGCGCAGCTCCTGCTCGCGCTCGGGCGCGCCGTGCGCTGACGGCGCGGGTCGGCGCCCGTGGCGGCCCGCCTCGCGGCGCGTGACGCGCTAGCTTTGATCGTGACGTCCAGAGCACAGGTGCCCGGCGCGGGGGTGCGAGCGCCCGCGGGGCTGGCGGCGGCCCGCTCGCCGGCGCGTCGCTGCCTCGTCATCCTCAACGCGCGCGCCGGAGGCGCCGGGACGGAGGACGTGGCCGGCCGGGTGCGCGCGGCCCTCGCCGCCGCGGGCGTCGACGCACGGGTCGTCGCGGCGGAGGGCGACATCGGCGCGACCGCCCGTGCCGCCGCCAGCGACGCAGAGGTGGATGCGGTGGTGGCCGCGGGCGGGGACGGCACCGTGAGCGCGGTGGCGGGCGGGCTCGCCGGTACGCCGAAGCCGCTCGGAGTCCTGCCGCTCGGCACCCTGAACCACTTCGCCAAGGATCTCGGGCTCCCGGCGGACCTCGAGGAGGCCGCGCGGGTGATCGCGTCGGGCGCGCAGCGGCGCGTGGACGTCGCCGAGGTGAACGGGCGGGTCTTCGTGAACAACTCGTCGATCGGGATCTACCCGCACGCCGTCCGCGAGCGCGAGCGCACGCGGCGCCGCCTCGGGAAGTGGATCGGCAAGTGGCTGGCGATGGCGTGGGCGGCGCTGCGCGTGCTCGTGAGGCTGCGCCCCCTGTCCGTGCGCATCCGGTGGGACGGCGGCGCGGGCCCGCGCCGCACGACGTTCGTCTTCGTCGGCAACAACCGCTACGACACGGCGCTCGTCGCGACGCAGCGGCGCGCCGCGCTCGATCGGGGGACGCTCGGCGTGTACGTGGCGACCGCGCCCACTCGCCTCGGCCTGCTCCGGCTCGGCGCTCGCGCCCTCGTGGGCCGGGTCGATCCGGGGCGCGACGTCGAGGCGCTCGAGGTCGCGAGCGTCGCGATCGAGTCGCACCACCGGCGGCTCGCCGTCTCGGTGGACGGCGAGGTGATCTCGCAGCGGCCGCCCATCCGCTACCGCATCCGGCCCGGCGCGCTCACTGTCCTCGCTCCGTGAAGACGATCGCCCACCTCTCCGACTTCCACTTCGGGCGCGAGGAGGCGCGCGTCGTAGAGGCGCTCGTCGCCGATCTCGCCGAGCTCCGCCCGACGGTCGTCGCGGTGAGCGGCGACCTCACCCAGCGCGCGCGCTCCGGCCAGTTCCGGGCCGCGCGCGCCTTCCTCGACCGGATCCCCGCGCCGCGGGTGGTGGTGCCCGGGAATCACGACGTGCCGCTCTACGACGTCGCGCGCCGCTTCCTCTCGCCCCTCGGCCGGTACACGCGCATCGTCACTCCGGACCTCTCGCCGGTGTACGCCGACGACGAGCTCTACGTGGCGGGGGTCTCCACGGCGCGGTCGCTCACGTGGAAGGAGGGGCGGATCTCGGTCGCGCAGATCGAGGACCTCCGCCGCCGCTTCTGCGGGGAGGGCGCAGGTCGGATGCACGTGCTCGTGGCCCATCACCCGTTCGCCCCGACGGCGGACCGCCCGCGCCTGCGCGTCGCCGGCCGGAGCGGCCGGGCGCTCCGCGCCCTCGCGGAGTGCCACCTCGAGGTCCTCCTCACCGGTCACCTGCACCGGCTCGCGAACGGCGAGGTCGAGCACCCCGTGGAGCGGCTCGCGCGGTCCATCCTCGCGTTCCACGCCGGGACCGCCACCTCGGTCCGCCTGCGCGACGAGCCCAACTCCTACAACTGGCTCGAGGTGGACGGCCCGCGGATCGTCCTGTCGGTGCGGAGCTTCGACGGCGCCGCCTTCCGTTCGGTCCAGCGGCGCGTGTTCGAGCGCCGCGACGACGGCTGGCGCGCCGCGGACGGCCGCGCCATCGAGACGCCCGCGCCGCTCCCGGCGCCAGCGGATGCGCAGCTCACGTGAGCGCCTAGAACCCGGCGGCCATCTCGCGCGCCTTCTCGCGCGCGAGCGGCAGGGCGGCCTCCACCTCGGGCGACAGCGCCTCGCCGAACGCGAAGTCCCGGCCGGCGATGGTGACGAGCGCGCCGGGCGGCGCGTGGCCGAAGAGCGCGCGGGCGAGGCCCAGGATCTCCTCCGGCGTGAGGGAGTGGAGAATCGCCTCCCGGGCGGGTCGCGGGACGAGCCGGGCGGCGCGCACGTCGCCCGGCGTGCCGGCCACGGACGCGTCGAGGAAGAGCACGCCGTCGACCGTCGCGACGGCCTCCGCGTGCTCGGGGCGGAGCTCCGGCACCTCGAGCACCTCGAGGCCGGGCACGAGCGCGTCGAGCCCGTGCGCAACGGCGAGCCCGGCGCCGTCGTCGGCGCGGATCGCGTGTCCCATCGCGAAGGCCAGGATCCTCACGGCACCCTCTCCAGGAGCGACGAGGTCTAGCACGTCTCCCCCGGACCCGTCGCGTCCGTCGGTCGGGGGGCGCAGGCGGGGGAGCGTCAGAGCGCCGGGTGCTCCCCGCCGAGGTGGAAGTGACACCCCTCGCAGTCCATCTTCGAGCGGGTGTCCTCGAGGGAGCCGTCCTTCTCGTGACACCTGGCGCAGCCCGCGCCCGCGGCGGCGGAGGTCACCGGCAGCGGTCGCTTCGCCGCCTGCGCGTTGAGCAGCTCCGCCGCGCGGCGCGCGACGCTCGCGGTCAGGATCCCGCAACGCTCCTTCCGCTCGTCGCTGAACGACCTCTTCCCTGAGGCCTCGCACCATCGGGACACGGAGGTGTGGCAGAGCGGCGAGCCCGCGATGGACTGCACGTTCGGATGCGCAGCGGCCGTGAGCACGAGATCGGGCAGCGGCTCGCGCTCGTACCAGGCGAACAGGGCGTCCACGAGCGGGCCCGGCTCCTTCGAGAGCAGCTCGAACGCGGCCGCCGATCCGTTCAGCGCGCCGCAGATCGTCGCCCAGCCGTTCACCCCGCCGGCGCCGTACTTCATGACGTCGAACGGGAAGCTCGCGTAGGGATCGCCCAGCGCGTCCGCCACCGAGCCCACGAGCGCGTCGAACGCGCCGAACATGCAGTGGCCCCGCGCGTACGCGGAGAACGCGCGCGAGGCGACGCGGTCCGGGGCGAGCGTGACGTAGGGCCAGGGGACCGTGGCGAGCTTGCGGTGCGCGTCGGCCGTGGCGTGCTTCACCGCCGCGGCGGCGCTCGCGCCTCCGCCGAGGACCGCCGTACCCGCGACGGCGCCGACCAGCGTCGCGAACCGTCTGCGCCCGGTGACCTTGTCGAACATGGCGAGCCTCCGAGGCCCCGCGCCGCGCGCGGTCCGCGCGTTCGCCGGACCTCCGGAAGAGCCTGGGCGTCTGGCCGCGCGCACGCCATCGGGCGGTGCGTCGCAGCCACACGCGGGCGCGGCGGCCCGCGCCAGGTCGCGGAACGCGCGGCGCGTGGCCGCTCCGGGAGCTCAGCGGGGGCGGCCGCCCTGGCCGTCTCGATCGCCCCCCGCGGCGAATGCGCGCGCCGCGGCCGCGAGCTCGGCGAGCCGGGCGGCGACGCGGCCGTTGAACGAATCGTGCGGGAACGCGCCGCTCGCGTCCGGGGCGCCGGCCGGCAGGCCCGAGAGGAGCTCGATGCCCTGGTCGATCGTGGCGACGGGGTACACCCGGAAGCTTCCCTCCTGGATGGCGGCGAGGACCTCGTCGCGGAGGACGAGGTGCGGCACGTTCGAGGCGGGCACGAGGACGCCCTCGTCGCCGCGGAGCCCGCGTGCACGGCACACCTCGAAGAAGCCCTCGACCTTCTCGGTGACGCCCCCGACCGCCTGGACGTTGCCGATCTGGTCCACGGAGCCGGTGACCGCGAGCGACTGGCGCAGCGGGACGCCCGAGATGGCCGAGAGCAGCGCGTACAGCTCCGCCGAGGAGGCGCTGTCGCCCTCGACGCCTCCGTACGACTGCTCGAACACGAGCGTGGCCGCGAGCGCGAGCGGCGCCGCGCTGCAATAGCGCCCGCCCAGGAATCCCGCCAGGATGAGCACGCCCTTCGAGTGGATCGGCCCGCCCAGCTCGACCTCGCGCTCGATGTCCACCACCTCGCCCCGCCCGAGGCGCATCCGCGCCGTGATCCGGCTCGGGCGACCGAAGGCGCGCCGGCCCGTCATCATGACGGAGAGGCCGTTCACCTGCCCGACGCGCGCGCCGGCGGTCTCGACGAGGAGCGTTCCGCGGCGGATCTCCTCGTCCACGCGATCGCGGAGGCGCCCGGCGCGGCGCTCCTGCGCGTCTATCGCGGCGCGCACGTCGCGGGCCGTCACGGTGGCGCGACCCTCGCCGGCTGCGGCGTGCGCCGCCTCGGTCACGAGGTCGTGGATCGCGCCGGCGTCGGCGGTGATCCGGGTCGAGTCGCCCGCGCGGCGCGTCGCCTCTTGCAGGACCCGCTCGACCGCGCCGCGGTCGAACGGCGGCAGCCGCTCGCGCCGGCCGATCGTCGCGACGAGCCGCGCGAAGTCGCGGTCGAGCTCGGGCGTGCGGGGGAGCTCGTCCTCGAAGTCCACCTCGACCTTGAAGAGCTGCGAGAACTCCGGGTCGAGGAGCGAGAGGAGCTGGTAGAGCACGCGATCGCCGAGGAGCACGATCTTCACGTGCAGCGGGATCGGCTCGGGCTCGAGCGTCGAGGTGCCCATCACGCCGAGCAGCCGCTCTGCCGGGTCGATCCGGATCTCGCGCGCCCGGATCGCGCGCTTGAGCGCGTCCCACGCGAACGGCTGCACGAGGAGCTTGCGGGCGTCGAGCACGAGGTAGCCGCCGTTCGCGCGGTGGAGCGCGCCGGCCCGCACGAGCGTGAAGTCGGTGACGAGCGTGCCCATGTGCACGTGGTGCTCCACGTGCCCCGAGAGGTTCGAGAGCGATGGGAGGTCCTCGTGGACGACGGGGGCGCCGCCGTGCGCGGCGTGCTCCACGAGGAGGTTCGCGACGTACCGCCGGAGCACGGGCGTGTCCGCGAGGAGCTTGCGCAGGGCGGCCGGGAGCTCGGCCGCGCCGTCGAGGGCCGCGAACAGCTCGTGCACCCGCTCGACGAGGTCCACCTGGACGGCGTCGAGGTGCTCGAGGACCGCCGGCACGTCCGCGTAGCGGCGCCGGAGCTCGTGGAGGAGCGCACCGGCCGCGCGGACCGTCACGTCGTCGTTCACCTCCTTCACGCGCTCGCGGTGCCGGCGCTCGAGGTCCGGCATCGTCCGGAGCACCTCGGCGAGCTGGTTCTGCAGCTCCCCGATGTCGCGCCGCAGGCGCTCCTGCACCTCCTCGGGCAAGGTCTGGAACGCGTCCGGCCCGATTATCTCGCCCTTGTTCGCGGGCGCGAACGCGAACCCGATCGGCCCGTGCAGCAGCGCGATGCCGCGCTCCTCGGCGCGCCGCCGGATCTCGTCGATCGGCGCCTCTCGCGCCTCGTCCCGCTCCTTCTCGAGGATCTGGACGCGGGCGTGGTAGTCGCGGCTCTCGAACGCGGAGGGCAGGGCGTCGCGGAGCTCCGCGACCAGGCGATCCAGATCGGCGCGCAGCTCGCGCCCGCGCCCGGGCGGCAGCTCGACGCGCCGGGGCCGGCGCGGGTCGGCGAAGCCGTTCAGGTAGCACCAGTCCGAGGGGGTGGGCGCGTCGAGCGCGGCGCGCCCGAGCATGCGCATCACGAACGTGCGCTTCCCCGCGCCGGGCGGGCCCATCACGTAGGCGTTGTAGCCCTCGCCGCCCACCGAGACGGCGAGGCGCAGCGCCTCGGTCGCGCGGGCCTGCCCGAGCGGTCCCTCCAGATCCTCGAGCTCGGCGGTGGTCTCGAACGCCATCTCGCGCGCGAGGCCGCGCGGCCGGAGGGACGTCGCGGACAGGGGGGCGGTGGGCATTCAGGCCCCCGCCCGGGAGAGGAACGCGAAGCCTTCGCCGGAGCGCGCCACGTGGACGTCCTCGACGAGCTCGCTGCGAGCCTCGCGCACGTGGCGCTCCGCCGGGTCGACGAGCTCCGGCGACGGCGGTGCGAGGTGGCCTCCGACCGATCCGAGGTCCGCCTCGATGACGCTGAGCGTGAGCTTCACCGCGACCTCCCGCCTCGTGAGCCTCGACGTCTGCGAGCCTCCCGCCACCATGGAAGTCCGGCAATGCCGGACGTTGGGTCCGCCCGCTGGGGGTCGCGCGCCTTCGCGCGTGCGCGCCGCCCGCCTGCCTGGCGAGCGCTCCTCCGGTGTGGACCGAGCGCGAGGGCGGCGCGGGTGGCTGCGAGCGCGCCTGCGCCGCCATCCGCTCCTCTGCTCCGACCTGCGCGACTCGGCGCGCGCTCGGGTGCGCCGCGGCGCAGCTTCGCAGCTTCGGCGCGAGCGTGCGGCGCTGCGCGCCGCGGGTAGCCCGTCCCTGCCACCGGGGCGACCCGACGCGGCGCGCGTGGGTCCGCGCGGGAGGCGTACGATCCCATCGGGTCGTCGTGGCCGACCCCGCCAGGCAGGCGAGGAGGAGGCAGGCGATGAGCGAGTGGAAGAAGATCGGCTGCGCGGTGGACTTCTCGGACCCGTCGCGCCTCGCGCTGGACGAGGCCGTGGAGCAGGCGCGCCGCACCGGCGCGGAGCTCGTGCTGGTCCACGTGCACGTGCCGCCGCCCGCGAACCCGGCCGACGTGATCGTCTCTCCGGCCGAGATCGCGCGGATGTCGGCCGACGAGATGGAGCGCACCCTCGCCGGCTGGCGCGTGGACGCGGAGAAGCTCCTCGGGCGGGCGGTGGGAGCGGCGGCCCTGGTCGGAGACCCGGCGGGAGAGGTCGTCCGCTGGGCTCGCGAGCACGGGCCGGATCTGCTCGTGCTCGGCACGCACGGCCGCACCGGGATTCGCCGGTTCATCCTCGGCTCCGTCGCGGAGCGCGTGCTTCGCGAGGCGCCCTGTCCCGTGCTCGTCGCGCGCGCGAGAGTCCCCGGTGACGCGCGGGACATCGCCGCTGAAGCGGAGATCTACGCGTAGGCCCGGACGCCGGCGCGCGGCGGCCCGGGCGGAGGGAGGTGACGACGATGGCTGCTCGCATCTGCTGCGCCATCGACTTCTCCGAGGCCTCGCTGCTCGCGCTCGTCGAGGCGGCCGAGCTCGCGCGCTGGAGCGGCGCCGAGCTGACGCTCATCCACGTTCATCCGGTCCCCGAGGGGGAGGTGCAGCCGGAGGCGTTCGCGATGGCCTCCGTGGACCTGCACCGCGACATGGGGGTCTGGAGCGCCGAGGCGGAGCGGAGGGTCGGCGCGCCGGTTCGAACGGAGGTGGTGGCGGGCGATCCTGCGACGGAGGTCCTGCGGCTCGCGCGGCGGGGCAGCGGGCTCCTCGTGCTGGGTGCGCGCGGGCGGAGCGCGCCGGGCGGGCGCCGCCTCGGGTCGGTCGCCGCGCGCGTGGCGCGCGAGGCGCCGTGCCCCGTCATCGTCGTCCGCCCCCGCGTGCCGCTGCCGGACGAGGCGGAGACGTATCACGCCGCGTGAGCGGCGCGAGCCGTCACTGCCACGCGCCGCTGCGCGCGTACACGAGCGCGAGCGGGACCTCGTCGAGGTAGGCGCCGGCGGCCGGACGCGCCGTCCGGAACGCCGCCCAGGCCCGGTACTCGTCGTCGCGGCTCGCGCCGTCGAGCGCGACGACGGCGACGTCTGCGTCCTCGGGGCCGTCGGCCCGGCGCAGATCCGGCCGTAGCCGCCCGTCCCGCACCCACGCCTCCACGGCCTCCGGCGCGGTGCTCGGCCACCAGACGCGCGCGCCGGGCCGGGCCCGGGCGTTGAGCGGCTCGAGCACGGAGGCCGCCGCCTCGCCGCCGTCCTGACGGCGGAGGCCGCGTGACGCGGCGCCGGGTGCGCCGCCCGCGAGCTCGTTCCAGGCGGACGCGCCCGACGGGAACGCGTGGACCGCCTGGCGGAGCGCCGGCCACAGGACGAGCACCGAGAGCGCCGCGAGGAGCGGCGCGCGGCGCGACGGCCACGCCGCTGCAGCGACCGCGACGAGCGTGCGCGCGCCGAGCAGCGCGAGGAACGGCATCGCCGGCAGGAAGGGGCGGACGCCGGGCGCGCCCGGAGCGAGCCCGGCCGCGGCGGCCGCAAACGGCGCGACCGCGCAGAGCAAGAGCAGGAGCGCGTCCCGCGCGGCAGACCCGCCCCCGCGCGCGTCTGGGGCCCCGCCGCGGACGGCCTCCGCCGTCGCATGGAGGGCCCCGCCCGCAAAGGCCCAGAGGATCGCGGCGGGCACGGTGAGCGCGGTGACGAGGAGCGCGTGGAGGCCCGCAGCGGGAGCGTCGGCGAGGTGCCAGCCGCCGTCCACCGCGCCGCCCGGCGCGAACGCGGCGGCGAGCCGCCCGTGCAGGTCCGCCCGCAGCCAGGGCCAGGCCAGGACGAGGATCGCCGGGCCGAGGAGCACCATCGCGGCGAGCGCGAGTGGACCGCCTCGCCGCGGAGGGGACGCGTCGAGGGCGACCGGCGGCCCCGGGCGCGGCGTGACCCGGGGCGCGGCGACCGCGTGCAGCGCGAGCGCGGCGAGGAGGATCCACGCGTCCGTGCGCGCGGTGAGCGCCGCGCCGAAGAGGATCCCGGAGGCTGCCGCCGCTCCGCGCCGCTCGGCGCTGCCCGCCGCGCGGTCCGCGCGCCGGTACGCCCATGCCGTCGCGAGCCAGAGGGCCGCCGCCGCGAGGTCGGGCGTGGCGACGAGGCCTGCGTGGAGGTGGCGCGGCGCGAGCCAGAAGAGGAGCGGTGCGAGCACCGCGCCGGCCGCGCCCGCGAGGGCGTTACCGGCGAGGGCGAGGAGCGCGGAGAGCACGACCGCGAAGGCCACCGTCCCGAGCCGGAACGCCCGCAGGTGGGACGCGCCGAGCCGCGAGAAGAGCCCGTGGGCGAGCCCGGCCGCCTCGCGCGCGAGCGGAGGCGACGGCGCCGTGGCCTCGGCCCGAGGCAGCGGCGCGGCCCCGGCGACGCGCTCGGCGGCGCCGAGCACGCGCGCCTCGTCGCGCGAGATCCCCGGGGCCCCCGCGAGCAGGCCGAGCACTGCGGCGGTCGCGACCGCGGCGAGGACGGCGCCCGCTCGCGGGCCGGGCCTGGCGAGGCGGCGCGCCGGGATCACGGGAGCGTCTCCGCGTCGAGGCACAGGGTGCCCGGGGCGCCCGCCGAGGTGAGGAAGAGCGTCACATCGTGCAGACCGCCGGCGAGGTGACCGGTGCTCAGCTCGAAGGGCGCGAACCCCACCCCCGAGATCTCGGCCGCGCCCACCTCCTCGCCGTCGACCTGCACGGCAACCCGGAGCGGCGCCCCGAGGGCGCGGCTCCCTCCGCCGGCTGCGCCCGCGTGCCCGCGGAGGGCGTGGCCGATGGGGATCCCGGGGAACCGCAGCGCGAGCGGGGCGCCGGGCGGCGCGTCGATCGTGGCCGAGAGGCAGGGGCGGGGGACGCCGTCCACCTCGCGCACCGTGCGCTCGACGCTTAACGCAGGGGTCGCCGCGCAGGAGAACGCGTTCCCTTCCGCGGCGCACGGGGCGTTGCCCAGCGACACCTCGGCCTGGGCGAGGCGGTCCGGCAGGAACGCGAGCGGCAGGGTGGGCGAGGCGAGCTCGTGTCGGGTCACCTCGAGCGCGCCGAGCCGCTGGGCCGCGGTGGAGCGGGCCGCGCGCGAGATGAGGCCGAGCTCGGTCTGCCAGTCGTAGCCGGGCGCCCCGGGCAGCGACAGGAGCCACACGCGCCGGACGCCCGGGAGGTCCTCGCCGCGGCCGGTGCGGGCGAGCACCGGGAGGGCGGGCGGGATGACCTCGCGCGCCCGCTCGGCCCAGGCGGGCGCGAGCGCGACGGCGTCGCCCGGCCGCGCGTCGCGTTCGAGGAGCGCGCGC
>NZ_JALCZC010000031.1:34844-47305 GCF_022690805.1 Anaeromyxobacter sp. SG66 | reverse complement strand
CGCGTACGGCGCGCTCCTCGACGCGCCCGACTGCGACGTCCGCCGCGCCGCCGCGGAGCGCCTGGGCGAGGTCGGCGATCCCGCCGCGCTCCCCGCGCTCCGGCGGGCCGCGGCCGCCCGGGTCGAGACGAAGGGGATCTTCGGCATCTCGCGCCAGGCCCCGGCCTGCGGCGCGGCCGAGGCCGCGGCGGCCGCCCGGCGTGTCGAGGCGGCGGTCCGCGCGCCCTGAGCGCCCAACAGGCCAGCGCCGCGCGGAGCCCTGCGCGACGCCCGCGGCCGTGCTAAACGACGCCCGCACTCCATTCCCCTCCCTCCGCTCCGGCGGGGCGGACGGGCTCGCGAGGAGACCGGATGGCGCGGACGAAGGCGACGGCAGCGAAGGCGGCGGCGGGGGCGAAGCCCGCCGCGGTGAAGGCGTCGGGCACCCCGGCCGCGGAGCTCGCGGCGGACGCGCTCGCGCTGCCGGTGTACGAGGAGGACGTCAAGGGCGGACTGCGCGGGCGCCTGAAGGGGCTCGACGCGATGCTCGGCGGCGGCCTCGCGGCGGCCGCGAAGGCCGAGCGGTTCGAGGGAAAGCCCGGTCAGGAGCTGGCGCTCCCGACCCTCGGTCGCGCGCCCGCGGGCCGCGTGCTGCTCGTCGGCGTGGGACCGCGCGCGAAGGCGAGCGCCTTCGCCGCCGCGGGCTTCGAGCCGCTGCGCGTCGCCGCCGGCAAGGCCGCCCGCGCGGCCGGCAAGGCCGGCGCGCGCTCCCTCGCGATCGCGCCGCCCGAGGACGGGTTGGGCGACGTCGCCGCCGCGGCGCGCGCGCTGGCGGAGGGCGCGCTCCTCGGCGGCTACGGGTTCCGGCGCTACAAGAGCGAGGCGCCGAAGCGCGCGCCGCTCGCCGAGCTCACCGTCGCGGTCCCGGCGGGCGCGGAGAAGCTCCCCGAGGTGAAGGCCGCGCTCGAGCTCGCGCGCGAGGTGGCCCTCGCGGTCGCCTGGGCGCGCGACCTCGTGAACCTCGGCCCGGCGGACTGCACGCCGGCGCTCCTCGCCGAGCAGGCGGAGGCGCTCGCGCGCGAGGCGAGGCTCGCCGTCGAGGTGCGCGGCCCGAGGGAGATCGCGGCCCTGAAGATGGGCATGTTCCTCGGCGTGACGCGCGGCTCGTCCGAGCCGCCGCGGCTCGTGACGGTGAGCTACGTGCCGAAGGGCGCGGCGGCGAAGAAGCCCCCGGTCGTGCTCGTCGGGAAGGCGATCACCTTCGACTCGGGCGGCCTGTCGCTCAAGCCCACCGAGAGCATGGTGACGATGAACACCGACATGGCGGGCTCGGCGGCCGTGCTCGGCGCGATGCGCGTCGTCGCCCACCTCGCGCCGCCGTTCCCGGTCCACGCGGTGCTGGGCGCCTGCGAGAACATGCCGGGCGGCAAGGCCTACAAGCCCTCGGACGTGCTCGTCTCGTACGCGGGCAAGAGCGTCGAGATCACCAACACCGACGCGGAGGGGCGGCTCGTCCTCGGCGACGTGCTCGCCTGGGCGGCCGAGACGCTGAGGCCCGCGGCGATGATCGACGTCGCGACCCTCACCGGCGCCTGCGTGGTGGCGCTCGGCCACACCACCGCCGGCCTGTTCGGCCCGGACGGCGCGACGGTGGACGGGGTGCTCGCCGCGGCGCGCGCGTCGGGCGAGGAGATCTGGCGGCTCCCCATGACGGAGTCGCTGAAGGAGCAGCTCGAGAGCGACCGCGCGGATCTCAAGAACACCGGCGAGCGCTGGGGCGGCGCCATCAGCGCGGCGCACTTCCTCCACGCCTTCGCGAAGGACGTGCCCTGGGCGCACCTCGACATCGCCGGCCCGTCGCACGCGCCGAAGGAGCGCGGCTACGTCGCGAAGGGCGGCACCGGGTTCGCGGTGCGGACGCTCGTCGAGTTCGTGCGCGGCTTCGGCCGGTGAGCGCGCCCGCCCCGGGCCGCGCGAGGGGCGCTGCGGCGCCCCCGCCGCCGGGGTAACCTTCTCCCGTGAACGCGATCGACGCGCTCGTCCGGATGCTGCGGCCCGCCGGCGGCGGGGTCCACCTCGTCTCGACCGGCAGGGCGGAGCAGCTCGAGCTGCAGCGCCGGCTCTACGGCGCGGCGGACCAGGACGCGGTCCGCGCCCGCTGGCGCGAGGCGCTCGGCCGCGCCGCGGGGGCGCGCGCAATGCTCCTCGGGATCCCGTCGGACTCCGGCGGCGGCGTGCAGCGCGGCGCGAACCTCGGGCCGGGCGCGATCCGCGCGCAGCTGCTGGAGGACGACTCCCGGTGGGCCGAGCGGGCCCGCGAGGCCGGGCTCGTCGATCTCGGCGACGTGTTCGTCGTCCCGCAGCTCCTCGAGGACGCCATGCTCTCGGAGGCGCAGCGCGAGGCGAGCGCCCGCGCGCTCTACCCCGACCTCGCCGACGCCGAGCGCCGGACCTGGCCGGTCTCGCCCCTGTCGATCGCCGAGCGCGCCCTCGGGCTCGTCCTCGCCGCCAACCCGCGCGCGCGGGTCTTCGCCCTCGGGGGCGATCACTCCACCGCCTGGCCCGTCGTCAAGGCGCTCGCCGCGGCCCGCCCCGGCCTCGGCATCGTCCAGATCGACGCGCACACCGACCTCCTCGCCGAGCGGCTCGGCGTCCGCTACTGCTTCGCGACCTGGTCGTTCCACGCGAACGAGCTCCTCGGCCGCCGCGGCCGGCTCGTCCAGGTCGGCACGCGGGCGTCCGGGCGCGATCGGAAGCACTGGGAGTCGACGCTCGGGGTCCGGCAGTTCTGGGCCGCGGAGGTGCGCCGCGATCCCGCGGCGGCGCTCGACGCGATCCTAGCCCACGTCAGGGCGTCCGGCGTGCGGGAGGTCTACTTCTCGAACGACATCGACGGCACCGACGCGGCCTTCGCGGACGCGACGGGCACGCCCGAGCCGGACGGGCTCGCGCCGGACTTCGTGTCCGCGCTCGTCGCGCGGCTCGGGCGGGAGGTCGGGCTCGCGGGCGGCGACGTGATGGAGGTCGCTCCAAACGTCGCCCGCAGCGCCGGGGGCGGGCCGCGCACCGTCGCGCTCGCGGCGCGGTACCTGCGCGAGACGATCGACGCGGGGCTCGGGAGCTAGGGGCGCGCCGCCCGGCGGGGTCCGGCGCGCGGCCGGGAAAAGGCGCGGCCGCGCAAAAGAAGAGCCCCGGATCCGTCGGATCCGGGGCCTCGGGTGTTCGGACGGGATCGAGCGGGTCGCTCGTCGGGTCGTTACGCCTTCGCCTTCTCGGCGGCCTTCTTGGGCGTCGCGGGCGTGAGCCCGATGATGGCGCCGATGGCCGCGCCCGCGGCCGCGCCGCCGACGGCGAAGAGCGAGCCGATGGCGGTGACGCCGAGGACCATGCCGAAGACGATGAGCGCCCGGGCAGCGAAGGAGGCGGTGACCGGCGTGCCGAAGATGCCCCCGGCGAGCATCACGCCCGCGTAGCCGCCGTAGAGGAGCGCGGGCAGGAGCGCGACCGCGAGGAAGAGGGCGAGACCGACGCCGGCGCCAACGAGAGCAGGAACCTTCGAGTTCTTCGTCATGACCGTTTCTCCTTTTCGTCCCGGGGCCGTCCGTCCGGCCACCCACCCTCGCCAATGTGCATCTCGCCTGCCAGCTCGTTCGCGTCTCGTTCCGCGGGCTTCCACGCGGCCGTGTCGGGGATTCCCGACGCGCCCGCCATGCCGCCCGACAGCGCGGTGCCGCCCGGGTGGTGCTACCCTCACCCCGTGAACGCCTTCAAGCCGCACCTTGTCGCAGTCGCCGATTATCCGTACGCGAAGGTCGACGCGCGCGTGAAGCTCGACCAGAACGAGAGCCCCGAGGACTTCCCGCCGGAGCTCAAGGCCCGCGCCCTGGCGCGCCTCGAGGCGCTGCCCTGGAACCGTTACCCGGAGCTGCACGCCGAGGACGTCCGCGCGGCGCTGTCGCGCCACGAGGAGTGGCCCGAGGAGGGGATCGTCGTCGCCCCGGGCTCGAACCTGCTCGTCCTCGCCCTCGCGCAGGGTGCGCGCTCCGTGCTCGATACCGCCCCGGCCTTCCCTTACTACAAGGGGGGCGCGACGGCGGCCGGCACCCCGTACCGCTCCATCCCCCTCGGCGAAGGCTTCGCGCTCCCCGTGGACGCGCTCCTCGCCGCCATGGAGGGCCCTCCCGGCGTCCTGTTCCTGCCGAACCCGCACGCGCCCACCGGGCGGCTGTTCGAGACGGCGGAGGTGGAGCGGCTCGCGGCGCGGGCGCGCGAGCGCGACTGGCTCCTCGTCGTGGACGAGGCGTACCACGCCTTCGCGGGCACCGACTCGCGCCCGCTCGCGCGCGCGAACGCGAACGTCGCGATCCTGCGCACCTTCTCGAAGGCGTGGTGCCTCGGCGGCATCCGCGCGGGCTACCTGCTCGCCGCGCCGCGCGTCGCCTCGATCGTGCGGGCGCTCGTGCCGCCGTTCTGCATCCCCGCGCACACCGGCGCGATCCTGCTGACCGCGCTCGAGGCGCCGGGCGCCTTCGCGCCGATCCATGCCCGGATCCGCGCGGAGCGCGCGAGGCTCCTCGCCGGCCTCGCCGCGCACCCGACCTGGAAGCCCTACCCGAGCGCCGCGAACTACGTGCTCGTGCGCACGCCGGACGCGAAGGCGGCGTTCGACGCGCTCGTCGCGAAGGGGATCCTCGTGCGCCGGCAGGATCACTACGCCGGGCTCGAGGGGTGCATCCGCATCTCGGTGGGGACGCCCGAGGAGAACGACGCGCTGCTCGCGGCGGCGGCCAAGCTCTAGGTGACGCGTACGGCGCGCGAACCGGCCTCGCGGGCACGCGAGGCGGGTTCGCGCCCGCCGGGCCGTCACTCCGCTCGCAGGATGACCTTCAGCGCCCGCTCCTTCGCGGCGTTGGCGAACGTGTCGTAGGCCTTCACGACGTCGTGGAGCGCGAACTCGTGGGTGATGAGCTTGCGCGGCGCGAGCCGCCCCGCGACGACGTTCTTGAGGAGCATCGGGGTCGTGTTCGTGTCCACGAGCCCCGTCGTGATCGTGACGTTGCGGATCCAGAGCTTCTCGAGCTTCAGGGAGACGCTCTTGCCGTGCACGCCGACGTTCGCGACGTGCCCGCCCGCCGCGACGATCTCCTGGCAGACGTCGAAGGTGGCCGGGATCCCCACCGCCTCGATGGCCACGTCCACGCCCTTGCCGCCGGTGAGCGCCATGACCTTCTCGACCGCCTTCCCGTCTCCGCTGTTGACGGTCTGGGTCGCGCCGAGGCTCTTCGCGACCTGGAGGCGGTTGTCGTCGAGGTCCACCATGATGAGCTCGGCCGGAGAGTAGAACTGCGCGGTCAGGAGCGCGGCGAGGCCCACCGGCCCGCCGCCGACGATGGCCACCGTGTCGCCCGGCTTCACGGCGCCGTTGCGGACGCCGACCTCGAAGCCGGTGGGGAGGATGTCGCTCAGCATGACGAGCGCGCCCTCGTCCACGCCCGGGGGCACCGCGTAGAGGCTCGTGTCGGCGTACGGGATCCGGACGTACTCGGCCTGCGTCCCGTCGATGAGGTGACCCAGGATCCAGCCCCCGTTCGCGCAGTGCGAGTACATCCCCTTCTTGCACGCCTCGCACTTGCCGTCGGCGGTGATGCAGGAGATGAGGACCCGGTCGCCCTTCTTGAAGGTCGTGACGCCCGCGCCCGCCTCCTCGACGACGCCGACCCCCTCGTGCCCGAGGATCCGGCCGTCGGTGACCGCCGGGACGTCGCCCTTCAGGATGTGGAGGTCGGTGCCGCAGATCGTGGTCTTCACCACCTTCACGATCGCGTCGGTCGGTTCCTTGATCGTCGGCTTCGGCTTCTCCTCCCACGCCTTCTTCCCGGGGCCGTGATAGACGAGCGCCTTCATCGCAACCTCCTCCTTTCGTGGAGCGCCTGGAGCGCGGAGCGAACGCGCCGCACCTCCCGCAGCCTCCCAGACCACGGCCGAAATGGCAGGACCACGACGGAGCCCCGCCGCTTTTCCGGAGCCCCGGGGTCCCTCCGAAGTGGAGCGGCCGAGCCCGCGCACCGAGGCCGGCGCGGCGGGCGCGATCTCCGCCCGCGCCCGGCCGCCGGCCTCGAGCGCTCGTCCGCGTCCCGCCGCGGGCTCCCGCGCTGGGCGCGCGCAGGTGTTCACCGCGCTGTCAGTGAATCCTGGGCAGGAGCGGCAGGCCCGCGACGATCCGCGCCTCCTCCGCCGCGAGCTCGGCGAGGCGTGCGTCCACGTCCCCCGCCCCGTGCCGCCGGGCGAGCTCGACGAAGAGCCGCTCGTGCCCCGCCTCGGACTGCGCGAGCCGGGCGTACAGCTCGCGCAGCCGCGGCTCCTCGAGCGCGCCGGCGAGGAGCGCGAGGCGCTCGCAGCTCCGCGCCTCGATGAGCGCCGCCGCGAGCAGGCGGTCCACGAGCCGACCTTCGCCGCCGCGCACGCGCCGCAGGAGCGCCTGCGCGTATGGATCGCCCCCGTCGGGCGTGAGCGCGACGCCGAGGCGGCCCATCTCGGCGAGCACCGCGAGGAAGTGCTGCAGCTCCTCCTGCGCGAGCCGCGCCACCGCCCGCACGAGCTCCGGGCGGTCGGGGTGCTCGGCGACGAGCTTCACCGCGCTCGCGGCCGCCTTCTTCTCGCAGTGCGCGTGGTCGGCGAGGATCGACGGCAGGTCGGCGAGCGCGACCTCGAGCCAGCGGGGATCGGTGCGAGAGCGGAGGAGCGACACGGCCGGGGTTGTAGCTGCCGTGCCCCTCCCCCGCTCGTCCGCCCCCCCGGGATGGGCTCGGACGGGGATGCGCGCGTGCGCACTTTCGAGTGAAGGCTGGAACTCGAGCGGGGGGGAGAGCGCATGCGCGTTCGGACGGTGGTGGCGGTGGCGTTGCTCGCAGGCGCTGGGGTCGCGCGGGCCGGCGTGTCGCTGGGCGTCGAGGCGACCATCGGCGCGGAGAAGCTCGGGGTGGAGCGCGCGCCGCTCTCCAACGAGGCGCTCCTGCCCATGGGACAGCTGGGCGGCACGGTGCTCCTGCGCGTCGGCACGCTCGCGCTGGGCGCCGCGGCCGGCGGCTACTTCCACCGCTCGCAGCTCGAGCGGTACGACGCGAGCGGCCTCGCGGGGCTCTCCTTCGACGTCCTGCCCCTCCTGCGGATCGAGCTCCTCGGCGAGGTCGGTGCCGCGAACCTTCGCACGCGCTCGGACCTCGGCGAGGCCGTCGCGGGCAACTGGTCCACGTTCTACGGCGTGCGCCCGGGCGTCTCGCTGAAGCTCCCGGTGTTCCCGCTCCGGCTCGGCGTGTGGGGGCTCGCGCGCTGGGGGCTGCCCGGCATGGACTCTCACGAGCCGGCCCTCGGGATGCTGGGGCGCGTCGGGGTGGATTTCTAGAGCGACCGGCGGCGGGCGCCCCCGGGGCACCACCGCGCGGCCGGCGAGGCCGCCCGCGCCCGGCGCACGGGCTCCGCGATCACCTCAGCCGAGCGCCGCCACCCGCGCCGCGCCGAGCGTCACCGGCCGGCGCGGGATCCGCCCGAGCGTGAAGCCTCCGACGAGCTCCGCGGGACGGCAGCGCGCGCCCGGCAAGGCGAGCCCGGACAGCTCGGCGAGGAGCCCCACCACCGCCCCGGGCGCCACGCCGCGCTCGCGCAGCTCGGCGAGCGAGAGCGCGCCGTGCCGCTTCGCGAGCCGCTCTCCGTCCTCGCCCACGACGAGCGGGACGTGGGCGAACCGCGGCGCCGCGAGGCCGAGCGCGCGGTAGAGCTGGAGCTGGCGCGCGGTCGAGGGGAGGAGGTCGTCGCCGCGCACGACGTCCGTCACCTCCATCGCCGCGTCGTCGACGACGACCGCGAGCTGGTAGGCCGGGAGGCCGTCCGCGCGCGCCACGACGAAGTCCCCCACCGAGCCCTCCACGTCGAAGGCCTGCGGCCCGTGCACCCCGTCCTCGAACGCGACGAGGCCCGGCTCGCTGCGGAGCCGCCACGCCGGCGCGCGGGTGCGCGCGCGGAGGGCGCGCTCGGCCCTGGAGAGTCCGCGGCAGGTGCCCGGGTAGCGCGGGCCCTCGTCGGACGGCCCGTGGGGCGCCTGCGCCGCGGCGGCGACCTCGGCGCGCGAGCAGAAGCAGGGGTAGACGCGGTCGTCCGCGCGCAGCCGCTCGAGCGCGGCGGCGTAGCGCGGGAGCCGCTCGGACTGGCGGTAAGGTCCGGAGGGCCCCCCCACGTCGGGCCCCTCGTCCCAGTCGAGCCCGAGCCAGGCGAGCTCGTCGAGGATGCGCGCCTCCAGGCCGGGGCGGACGCGCGGGCCGTCGAGGTCCTCGACGCGCAGGGCGTAGAGGCCGCCGGGCGCCCGCGCGGCGAGCCAGGAGAGGAGCGCCGTCCGGGCGTTGCCGAGGTGGAGCGGACCGGTGGGGGACGGTGCGAAGCGGCCGCGGATCAAGGCGTGCCTTGCGTGGCCGCGCGCGCGGCCTGGATGCGGGGATTCGGCCGCGCGCCGGTGGCGTATCGCCCCGCTTTTCAGGTGCCGGATGGGCGCGCCTCCTGATAATGCCTGCCCCCGATCGCCACAAGCCCAAACCTTTCGAGCGCGGCCGAAGGGCCCGCTCACGAGCCCGCTCCTCCATGCCCCGACAGGCCGGCGTCCTCCTCCCGCTCTTCTCCATGCGCTCCGCCCGTGACTGGGGCGTCGGGGAGATCCCGGACCTCGTCCCGTTCGCCCGCTGGTGCGCGGGCGCGGGCTTCTCCATCGTGCAGGTGCTGCCGGTGAACGAGGCCTCGCGCGGGCAGAGCAGCCCCTACGCCGCCCTCAGCGCGTTCGCGGTGGACCCGGTCTACCTGGCCCTCGGCGGGCTCGAGGACTTCGAGGCGGCGGGGGGCGAGGGCGCGCTCTCCGCCGAGGATCGCGAGCGGCTCGCGCGCGTGCGGGCGGCGCCGGCGGTGCGCTGGGAAGAGGTGCGCGCCCTCAAGCGGCGCGCGCTCGAGCTCGCCTTCGCGCGCTTCGAGCGGGACGAGTGGTCCCGCGGCACGGCGCGCGCCCGGGCGCTCGAGGCGTTCCGGCGCGAGGAGGCCGCGTGGCTCGAGGACTACGCGCTCTTCGTCGCCATCCACGACGACGCGCTCGGCGGCCGCGCCTGGATGGAGTGGCCCGAGCCGCTGCGCGACCGCGCCCCGGAGGCGCTCGCCGACGCGCGCGCCCGCCACTCCCGCGCGATCCTGTTCTACGCGTGGCTCCAGTGGCAGCTCGAGGAGCAGTGGCGCGCCGCCCGGCACGCCGCGAACGGCGCCGGCGTCGAGCTCGCCGGCGACCTGCCGTTCATGGTCGCGACCGACTCCGCCGACGTCTGGGCGCGGCGCGACGACTTCCGGCTCGACGCCCGCGTCGGCGTGCCGCCCGACGCGTTCAGCGCGACCGGGCAGGACTGGGGGCTGCCCGTCTACCGCTGGGACGTGATGGAGCGCGAGGGGTACCCCTGGCTCTCCGAGCGCGCCCGCCGCATGGCGGACCTCTACGGCCTCTACCGCGTCGATCACGTGGTCGGCCTCTACCGGACCTACTTCTTCCCGAACGACGGCAGCCCGCCGGCCTTCATCCCCGAGGGCGAGGCGGCGCAGATCCAGAACGGCGAGCGCGTGCTCGGGCTGTTCTCCTCCGGCGCGCGCGTCATCGCGGAGGACCTCGGGACGGTCCCGGACTTCGTGCGCGCCTCGCTGCAGCGGATCGCCGTGCCGGGCTACCGCGTGCTGCGCTGGGAGCGGGAGTGGAACGCGCCCGGCCAGCCGTTCCGCGACCCGCGCGCGTGGCCCGCCCTGTCCGTGGCCACCACCGGAACGCACGACACGGACGCGCTCGCGGACTGGTGGGACGGCATGCCCGGCGACGAGCGCGCCGCCTTCCTCGCCCTCCCCGAGCTCGCCCCGCTGCGGGCGCGCGGCCAGGTCCCCTTCGACGACGGCGTGCGCGACGCGCTGCTCGCCCTCGTCTACGGCGCCGGGTCGGACCTCCTCCTCCTGCCCTTCCAGGACGCGTTCGGGCTGCGCGAGCGGGTGAACGTGCCGGGGACCGTGAACGACGAGAACTGGACGTACCGGATGCCGCGCGACCTCGGCGCGCTCGCCGCCGACCTGTCCGCGCGCGACCGGCTGCGCGCGCTCTCCGAGCGGAGCGGGCGAATCGCGAGGACCTCGGGTGGCGGACGCGACTGAGACGGGGACCGAGCCGGCGGCGGAGATCGCGCGGGCGGCGCTCGCCGAGGAGCTCATCCTCGCGCTCGGGCAGGAGCTCTCGCACGGCACCGGCGTGACGCGCCGCCCCGCCTCGACCTACCGCCTTCAGCTCCACGGCGACTTCGACTTCGAGGACGCCGCGCGCGTCGTCCCCTACCTCCACGCGCTCGGCGTCACGGACCTCTACCTCTCGCCCATCCTCGAGGCCGCGCCCGGCTCGCGCCACGGCTACGACGTCGTGAACCACGGGCGGCTCAACCCGGAGCTGGGCGGCGAGGAGGCCTTCCTCGGGCTCGCCGCGGCGTGCGCCGAGCGGGGCATGGGGATCCTCGTCGACTTCGTCCCGAACCACATGGGCATCGGGGCGAGGAACCCGTGGTGGACGGACGTCCTCGAGAACGGCCCGTCGTCGGTCCACGCCCCCGCCTTCGACGTCGAGTGGCGCCCGCTCAAGACCGAGCTCGGCCACAAGGTGCTCGTCCCGCTGCTCGGCGATCAGTTCGGCAAGGTGCTCGAGGCCGGCGAGCTGAAGCTCGCGCGCGAGGGCGGCGCGCTCGAGGTCCGCTACTGGGACCACGTGTTCCCGGTGGCGCCGCGCTCCGTCCCGCAGCTCCTCCGCCACCGCCTGCCCGAGCTGCGCGCCGAGCTCGGCGAAGGCGACGTCCACTTCCAGGAGCTCGAGTCCATCTGCGTCTCGCTCGAGAAGCTGGCGCCGCGCACCGACACCTCGCCCCAGGCCGTGGCCGACCGCGCGCGCGAGAAGGAGGTGGCGAAGCGGCGGCTCGCGGCCCTCTGCGACGCGAGCCCGCGCGTGCGCGCCTTCGTCGACGAGAACATCCGCGTCTTCAACGGCAGGAAGGGCGACCGGAGCAGCTTCGATCTGCTCGAGCGGCTCCTCGAGGGTCAGGCCTACCGGCTCGCCTTCTGGCGGGTCGCCGGCGAGGAGATCAACTACCGCCGCTTCTTCGACGTGAACGCGCTCGCGGCGATCCGCATGGAGGAGCCGCGCGTCTTCCGGGAGGCGCACCGGCTCGTGCTGGGGCTGCTGCGCGACGGGCACATCACGGGCCTGCGCATCGACCACCCCGACGGCCTGTACGCGCCGCCCGCCTACTTCCGCCGGCTCCAGGCGTCCTACCTCGTCGAGCGGACGCGCGCGCTCGCGGCCCGGCGCGGCACGCCGCTCGACGCGGACACCGAGGCGCTCGTGCTCGAGCGCATCTTCGAGGCGCTCGAGGCGGGCCGGCTCCCCGCGAGGCCGCTCTACGTGGTGGTCGAGAAGATCCTGGTCGCGCCGGAGCGCATGCCGGAGGGCTGGGACGTGGACGGCACCACGGGCTACGAGTTCCTCGCCGCCGTGAACGGGCTCTTCGTGGAGCCGGAGGCGGAGCGCGCCTTCGACGGGATGTGGACGCGCCTCTCCGGCCGCCGCGAGCAGTTCGCCGACGTGGTGGTGGACAAGAAGCGGCTCGTGATGTCCTCCTCGATGGCCGGCGAGGTGAACACCCTCGCGCACCGCCTGAACCGCATCAGCGAGATGAACCGGCGCACGCGCGACTTCACCCTCAACGAGCTCACCCGCGCGCTCGTGGAGTTCGTCGCGCTGTTCCCGGTCTACCGCACCTACGTGACCCGCCGCGGCGAGGTGGACGATCGCGACCGGGCGCTCGTCGAGCGCACCATCGCGCGGGCGCGGCGGCGGAGCCCGGTGGTGGACCCGTCCATCTACGACTTCCTGCGCGACGTCGTGCTGCAGCGCTATCCGGAGGGGCTCACCGAGGACGAGCGGCACGAGTGGCTCGAGTTCACGCTGAAGCTGCAGCAGGTCACCGGGCCGGTGACGGCGAAGGCCGTCGAGGACACCGCCTTCTACAGCTACGTCCGGCTCGCGTCCCTGAACGAGGTCGGGGGCGAGCCGCGCCACTTCGGCTCGACGCCGGAGGAGGTCCACGCGCTCCTCTCCGAGCGGCAGGCGCGCTTCCCCGGCTCGCTCTCGGCCACCTCGACGCACGACACGAAGCGCAGCGAGGACGTGCGCACCCGCATCGACGCGCTCTCGGAGATCCCGGCCGAGTTCCGGAGCGCGGTCCTGCGCTGGCACCGCATGAACCGGCCGCACGTGGGGGGCGAGAACGGCAGCGCCCCCGATCGCGCCGACGAGCTCCTCCTCTACCAGACGCTCGTCGGCGCGCTCCCGGACGGCGGCGTCGTGCCGGGCACCCGCCGCCACGCCGACGTCGTGGGCCGCCTCC